>JBGPEF010000010.1:0-25329 GCA_041482675.1 Tepidisphaeraceae bacterium
ATGCGGGGGCGGGGGTGGTGCAGGCGGTGTTGGTTGGGTTGTTGTCGAAGGATGTGGAAGTGGGCGGTGGGGAATTGAGGTTGGGAGAGAAAGACCCCTCACCCCGGCCCTCTCCCCTGAGTACAGGGGCGAGGGAAAAGGCGGGAGAGAGCAGGCGGTTTCTTGGGCTGCACGAGTCGAAGGGAGTTGTGGCGAGACTGGCGGGGTTGTTTGCGCTGGATGCGTTTGGGGGGGGATTTGTGATCGATAGTATTGTGGCGCTGTGGTTTAATTTGAAATTTGGGTTGTCGCTTTCGCAACTGGGGACGATTTTTTTCTTCACGAATTTCTTTGGGGGGGTTTCGGGGCTGGTGGCAGCGCGGCTGGCGAATCGGTTTGGGCTGATCAACACGATGGTGTTCACGCATCTGCCGTCGAATATTCTTCTCATGCTGGTGCCGCTGATGCCCAATAGCTGGTGGGCGATTGGGGTGCTGCTGGCAAGATTCGCCATTTCGCAGATGGATGTGCCGACGCGGCAGTCGTACACGATGGCGGTGGTTCGGCCGGAAGAAAGATCTGCCGCGGCGGGGGTCACGGGGGTGGCGCGGACGCTGGGGGCGGCGATTGCGCCGGTGCTGGCGGGGCCGATGCTGGCGAGTGCGCGGCTGATGGGGTTGCCGTTTTTGATTGGGGGGGGAGTGAAGATCATTTATGACGTGCTGCTTTATAGGAGTTTTTCGAGGTTGAACGCTGAGAGGGAGAAGAAGAGTTGAACGCAGATGACGCAGATGACGCAGATTTGCGCAGATCAGAAGGAGTTTTGGAGGTCACGGGCGAGACGCCCGTGCTACGGAAGGGAAGAGGGGACGCAGATGGTGCAGATTTGCGCAGATCTGAGGGCAGAGGTTTTTGGAAGAGGTAGTAGTGGGGTTTGGTGTCGTTCTCGGGGGGGAATTCCTGCATGCCGGATTTTTTGAAGAGGGGATGGGCTTTGGCCATGGTGGCTAGGGCTTCGGTGTATCGTGTAGGGCAATTGTCGAGGATGCAGTGGATGAGGGTGGAGGCGAGGCCAAGGCCGCGGTAGGTGGGGTGGACGATGAGGCGGGAGATGGTGCGGATGTGGCGGTTGATGAAGGTTTGGCGCCTTTTGGGAGAGAGTTGGGTGAGGTTGAGGGCGCGGTCGCGGGCTTTGCAATTCAGGCAGGGGTAGGAGAGGACGGCGATGGCGATGGGGGTGGGAGCAGAGAGAGAAGAGCCGCAGATCGACGCAGATTGGCGCAGATCGGAGGAGAGGTGATCGCGGGATTGATGGTAGATGGTCCAGATTTGGGCGAAGGTGGCGGGTGGGCCGGCGATGTAGTGGAAGCGTTCAAGGGATTTGTAGTCGGCGCGGGTGCCGGAGTTGAGGATGAGGCGGCCGGGGATGAAGTTGGTGACGATTTGCAATTTGCGATTTGCAATTTGCAATTGGGCCAATGCGGAGCGATTCCCCCTCTTGTTGTTCATAAGTTTCCCCTTTGGTTTTTTTCCAGAATTCCAGTTTTCCAAAATCGCAGCGGATGATTTGGTCGGGAGAGAGGGCGCGGAGGATGTCGGTGCGGGAGCAGGCGAGGAGGGCGCAGAGGTCGGAGTGGGGTGAGATGGATTTTCGCAGGACGCGGGCGACGATGGGGGCGGTGAGGGGGTCGAGGAGAGAGGTGAATTCGTCGGAGAGGAGGCAGTGCAATGAAGAGGATGGTGTGCTGAAGCACACCCTACGAGAGCCGTTGGTGGCACTGAGGGCGAGGGCGAGGCGGAGACGCCAGCGCTGGCCGTCGGAGAGGTGGCGTGGGGGGAGGAGATAGCAGTGGGCTTCGGCGAGGCCGACGCGGGAGAGGTGGCTTAGGGCGGATTCGATGGAGATGTGGGGGAAGTGGTCGATGACGGGGCGATTGGAGAGGGGGATGCGGGGGATGTTGATGATGGGGATGGAGAGGCGGCGGCGGAAGCGGCGGAGGAGGGAGGATTTGCCGGAGCCGGAGGGGCCGGTGATGAGGATGATTTGGCCGGGGGTGGGTTGATTGATGACGGACAGAACGCGAAAAGCGCTGATTGATACTGTTTTTACGGGACAATGCGGAGGGATGAGCCATACAATTCTTTCGGTATTTTACCGGATTAATTGAGGAATCAGGACATGGCAACAACACGAGCAGGACGCCCGAAGGGAAGTTTCGCCAGCGTGCCGAGTTACCGGCTTCACAAGGCCAGCGGACAGGCCATTGTCACCATTGGCGGCAAAGACCACTATCTAGGCCAGCATGGGACCGCCGAGAGCAAGGGCAAGTATGAAAGGCTGATCGGCGAATGGATTGCCGCCGGCAGGCCGATCACGGGCCCCAACAAACCCGGCGATGACTTCACGATCACTGAACTCTGCGCCGCCTTTTGGGTTCACGTCACAAAGGAATACGACCGCCAGGGCGAGCACACAAAATGGAAGGCTGTACTAGGTTATCTGCGCGAACTGTATCCAGATTTGCCGGTCAAGGATTTTGGACCTCTGGCTCTTCAATCCCTGCGCGCCGGCCTCTGCGAACGGAAGGTGATGGGGAAATTCCGCAAACACCGGATCGTCAACTGGAGTCGCAGCCACGTCAATAAAACCATCGGTAAGGTGAAGCTGATATTCAGATGGGCAGCGGCCAATGAGCTAGTCACCGGCAGCCAATACCACTCCATCCATTCCCTTCCCGACCTGCGCGCCGGCAAATCAAAGGCGCGGGAAACAGAACGAATTAAACCAGCCGACCGCCACGACATCGACGCTGCGATGGAATTCCTTCCGCCGCTGTTTCAAGAGATGGTCCGGATGCAGTTGCTGACGGGCATGCGGAGCGGCGAATTATTCGACCTGCGAACCATCGACCTCGACACAACGAAGCCCGTTTGGGTTTATGCGCCGCTCCATCATAAGACCGCGCATCGAGGGAGAACCCGTCAAATATTCATCGGGCCGGAAGCACAGGAGATTATCAGGCCGCGACTCAAAAACGATCTACAGGCGTTCATTTTTTCGCCGAGTGATTTGTATGAGTGGCGAGACGCCCAACTCTCTCCGACCTACAAGCGACACCGCCAGCGCGTGCGCATATCGACGATTAAACGCGGCCGGAAACCGCGCCGAAGATTGGCGCGATTCACCACCCACTACTACCGCTTTAGAATTATCGCTGCCTGCGACAAGGCCGAGGCAAAGGCGCGAAAGGACGCTGGTGAGGAAATGCCGAAAGTCGGCAAATATTTTAGCCAGATTACAGAGCGATGGATTGACAACACCAAGCGCCGGGTTAAGCGTTTTCATCCGCACCAACTGAGGCATACGTTTGCGACGGAGGTAGCTGCGAAGTTTGGGCCGGAAATCGCCCGCGTGCTCCTGGGCCACAACGACCGCCGGACAACGGATATTTACGCCGAGCCGAATACCGCCGCCGCCGTCGATGCGATTGCGAAGGCAGGATGATCTATGAAGAAGCAACGCCCCGATGATCCGCCAACTGGCAAATGGTGGAAGCACCCATTGGATGAATCAAAAATAGAGACAGTGGATATCGACCAGAAGATTGTCGCCTACTTAAAAAATAGCATCCTGCCAGATTGGGATACTATGAACTGGAGGGTCGTTTCGGCCAAACTCGAATGGACTGGATTGTCCGCGGAGGGGCTGAAATCCAAGACGTGCCTTGAGCTATTCAATCTTGTTGCGGCCAACGTCGGGAGGATCATCAGCTCAACCGGATGCGATGCTACAGCCGTCTCATTCACACAGACGCACAAGTTTGAAACCATCATACTCGATCCCTTGGACGTTAAAATTCTGACAATACTGAACGAGGACACCTCTACGATGGGGCTGGTCGATCTAGCTGTTGCAGTAGAGTGCGGTGAAAAAACTTGCGGCGAGCGCGTCAATCACCTGATTGAATTTGGATATGCTGTCAGGAAATCCGAACGATCCGGCGTTACCATAACCAGCGCTGGCCGTGCTAGGATTATCCCGCCAAAAGCATCTACATCCTGATTACCGCTTAATTACTGCATAACTACGCACACCGATTTTACGCTTAGCAAAAATGCTAGGCGATGATCAACAACAAATCTGTATTGCTGCCCCTTAACGCGATGGCGCGAAGGGCGCGCGTTCCGACGACATGGCTGCGCGACGAAGCCAACGCGGGGAAGATTGCCCACCTTAAAGCAGGCAGTCGGATTCTATTCGACCCACAAACAGTTGAGCAGACATTGCTCGAACGCGCTCGCCAAAGCGCAAAGGAGATCGTCCATGCATAGTCTCATGGCCGAGCCCACAGACATTTCATGCGAGCCGCTTATACCTCTGTCGGAAGTGCCCCGCCGATGTGAATGGTTGCCCGAGCGCGACGGCCGCAAAGTCCACGTGATCACCCTGTATCGGTGGGCACAACAGGGACTCCGAGGCCATCGACTTGAAGCCGTCCGCGCCAATGGCGGCCTATGCACCTCCGACGGCGCGCTGCGTCGATTCTTCCAACGCACCACAAACCCCAAAGCCGATCCATCGACGCCAACCAACGTCCAGCGCGAAAAACAGAAGCGCCGGGCCGCTGCCGTCTTGGATGCGGCCGGGATCGGCAAAGGTAAGAACAACTAAGGCGCAGAAAAATGCCGCGTGTGGGTTCTTCGCGGGACACCACGACGCGGCGAGGTTCGATGACGATGAAAGCATATCAGAAAAATCAGCCGAGGCAAAAGTTTATCGGGATCAGGCCGAGGTGGCGCAGGCGCAGAGCAACGTGGGATGACTACGAAGCCGCCAAATCTCAAATCAGCCAACAGTGCGGATGGGACGCGCCGCCGAGCCGGCAGGATGAGGATGAGTACGCGAGGCGGATAAGTCGATGGCTGGAGGAAAACGGCCTATGAAATCAACCGCCCTTCCCATTCTCGAATCCGCCGCCGCCTTTATCAATACCGGCATGTCGATCATCCCCATCGACCACACCACCAAGCGACCATTGATGCGATTGCTCCCCCGTGGCGACGACGACAAGCCGACGTGGGCTCCGTTCCAAAAAACCATCGCGGACGTGGACGCGGTTGCAGGATGGTTTGAAAACGGCTGCGAAGCATTTGCGGTTGTGTGCGGTGCAGTATCTGGCGGACTTCTCATTCTCGACTTCGATGAGCCGCGATTCTATGACGCATGGAAGGTAGCGGTGGGGCCGCTCGCAGACGGTCTGCCCACCCAAAAGACCGGCGGAGGTGGATATCAGGTTCTACTTCGCTGCCCCCAGCCCGGCATGAACGACAAGCTCGCGTGGATAGTAGACACAACCCAGGACGCCGGCCGCCGCATTGCAATCGAAACGCGCGGCGAGGGTGGATATGCCGTGGTCGCCCCTTCCCTTCATCCATCGGGAAATCGGTATCAATGGATCGTGTCACCCTTCAATGAAGCCGACGAAATAGTCATCCCCACCACCCCCCAAGCCCAGGCCGATGCTCTTCTCAGTGCCGCCCGCAAGTTGGATGAGTGCCCACACACCCGACAGGAGCAGGAGCGTATCGAGGGCCAGGCCCATGAGGAATATCAACGCCGTCAGCACCGATGGAACGGCGAGCGGAGCGTGATTGATGCCTTCAACCAAGCGCATTCCATCGAGGCCATGCTCGAAGCCCACAGCTACACCAGGGGATACGCCGGTCGCTATATCCGGCCCAGCGGGAAGAGTGAATCGGTATCAATCCGCGACGGGCGCTCGACTCATTTCAGCAGCAACGATCCTCTTAACGACGGGCGGAGCAGGGGCGGATATGGCGTCTGCGATCCGTTTGATGTTTTTGTCCAGCTCGACCATCGCGGCGACATGAAGGCCGCCGTCAAAGATGCAGCCACGAAATTGGGGATTAAACATGAGGAGAGGAAGTCAAAACCCGACAGCACCGCCACGAAAAATGACGCGCCCGTTTTGGATCCCAGCAACCCCCTTGCAATCGTCGATGCCTTCCTCGACTGGAACTATCGCCGCCAGAATCTCCGCACCCTTCACTACGCCAATGCCGGATTCTACGGATTCAATTGCACCGCCTACTCCGAACTCCCCCCCGACCGGCTGAGGGCGGAAATGTACTCATTCCTCGAACGCGCGAAAAAATCCGTCAAGGATAAACAGTCGAAAGAATGGGAGGACGTTCCATTCAAGCCGACGAAAGGGAGCATCGACCTAGCGATGGACGCCCTGCGCGGCCGGACCTACATCGAGGCGACCCCGCCGGCATGGCTCGTCAACGCCGAGGAGATGCCCGACGCCAGGGAATTGATTGTCGCCAGCAACGGCATTGTGGATATTTCCGCAGAGACGCCCGGACTCTTTGGGCCGCCGACGCCGGAATTGTTTGCCATCAATGCCCTCGATTATGAGTTTGACCCCGCCGCGCCCGTCCCGAAACTGTGGGAGCATTTCCTTCACCAACTATGGCCCGATGATCCCCAGGCCATCGACCTCTTGCAGCAATGGTTCGGGTATGTGCTTAGCCAGAGCACCGCCCAACAAAAAATCCTCATGCTGGTCGGCCCCACAAGGTCCGGCAAAGGGACGATTGCCAGGATTCTCGGCCGCGTGATCGGCATTGCGAACGTGTGCGGGCCAACCCTCGCCAGCTTCGGTATGAACTTCGGGTTATGGTCGCTGGTGGGGAAGCAACTGGCCATCGTTTCCGACGCCCGCCTATCCGGCAGGACCGATCAAGCCGTGGTTGTGGAGCGGCTGCTGTCGATCTCCGGCGAAGACACCCTCACCATCGACCGGAAGCACTCAACGCCACTGACAATGAAGTTGCCGACGCGGTTGATGATCATCTCCAACGAGCTCCCCCGCCTCAGCGACAGCTCGGGCGCGCTGGTTGACCGCCTGTTAATTCTCTCCCTCAGCAAGAGTTTTTTGGGGAATGAGGATACGGAGTTGACGGAGAAACTGACTCGTGAGTTGCCGGGAATCCTCTTGTGGGCAATCAGGGGATGGAAGCAGTTGCAGCGCCGCGGCCAGTTTGCCCCGCCGCCGGACTCCCTCGACATCGCCACCGAAATGATGGACCTCGCCAGCCCGGTATCCACATTCATCCGCGACTGGTGCAACGTCACCAATCCCACCGCCGAGATACCTAGGCAGGATTTGTTTGAGGCATGGACCGTCTGGTGTCGCCAACAGGGAAGGGACCAGCCAGGAGCACAGAACATATTCGGCCGCGATCTCAGGGCAGCCACCCCAGGCGTCCGCCAGCGCCAGACGCGACAAGAGGGAGATCGTGTCCGCGTCTATGTCGGAATCGCCCTCACACCAGCCGCGAAGGCGGAACTCGCACACTACAACGCGATCCACCAAGACGACAGAAGGGGGAGTTATGCAGGTCGATAAAACAAAAGCCAACGGCCAGCGGCACAGGTTGGCACAGGTTGGCACAGGATCGGCACAGGATCAAGCTGGGGCACAAAGGGCGGAACAAAAAGCAGTTGCGCCAGTGGAACAGGTTGGCACAGGCAATTCTATCTTATTACACACGCGAGAAAATAACTCTCTCTCACATATAGGGCGCAATGGGGTGGAACATGTGCCAACCTGTGCCAAAACCCGATTTACCCTCACCCTTGAACCCCTCTCTGCTGGCGAGGCTGACACCGCAATCCGCGTCCGCAAGCTATTGAAGGCGCTATGCCGCCGGCATGGCCTCAAGTGCGTCAGCATCATGGATCACAACCCCCAACACCAACACCCGGCCGAGGCCGCGAAGGAATGAGCATGAAGAAATCAAACCCCACCCAACCCCTTTGGGCCAAAGCAACAATCACCGTGAACGTGCTGCAATTGCTGTCGCTGTTGGACGAGGTGAGCCAGGGCGATGCCAACGGCAAGAAGTTGGCCGGCCAATGGTCTGACGCGCTGATGGCAACCGCCGAAAGGCTCGGCCTCGCACCACCAACCGGCGTGAAGTTTACCGTCAGCACAGCGCCACCGTCGCCGGAGTTGATGGAGATCACTACCCCAGCCATGCGGCCGGCACACGTGCTGGCAAGCAAGGTCATACACCGGGATGAGCGGGGATTGATTCAGAGCATAGAGGAGGTAAGGCCGTGAGCAAACAAGACGCCGATGGGTTCATTGAGGTGCAGGTTGAACGCCTCAATAGCGATGCGATCCGCGGGGCCGCGAGCCAGATGGAGCGGATACCGCAGGTGGTGGTCGTGCGGCTGGATGTGGCCAAGCCAAAGGGCCAAGACTGGCAGACGTGGACCCCCCAGCAATGGGCAGAGTGGGAACGGAATCGAGGCGGGCCACGGATGCCCAAGAGCCGGAGGGCCAAGGCCAAGATGAAGGGGAGGAGGCGACGTGGTTAACCATCCCCTCCTCGACAAGAGCATGGCCCATCGCAGGCCGGTCAGGAACAAGAGCAAGGGCAGACGCAAAGGTAAGAGGCGAGCAATGAAGGCGACATGATGAATGGATACAGCACCGATAGCCCGACCAGGATAGCCAGCGTCAACGCCCAGCAGCGGGGAGCGGCTGGGATGAGCATTGCATCGGTATCAGCGTCGATGCGTCCTAACGGCATTTGCGGGCCACTGTCGGGCAGATATGAGATAGGCGTTTTTGGGCTAAAAATGGGCATGACAGGATGACGTATGGGGGTAGGTCAATTTGTCATAGCGCCATGAGGAAGACCGTGGCCCCGTCTTTCGCATGTGATTCAAAGGTTCGTCTATGAAATATTTGAAAAAAATGACCCCAAAAACGCCACCTGCCCCCTCGCGGCTGAGCGTCGAGGCAAAAAAATGGTGGACAAAGTTTGTGGCCGAGTGGTCGCTGGACGATGCCGGCTTGTTGATCCTCGAAAGCGCGCTGGAATCCTTCGACCGCATGCGCGCAGCGCAGGCCATCATCGCCACCGAGGGCATAGTTCTTACCGACCGCTTCGGCCAGAAGAAGCAGCACCCGGCCACGTTGATCGAGAGGGACAGCAAGGCTGCAATGGCCCGCGACCTGAAGGCGTTGAATCTGGATTTGGAGCCGCTGAGAGATGCGCCGGGCCGTCCGCCAGGAGGGCAAAGCTAATGCCGACCAATCGCCATCGCCGCCCCCGGATGCGCCGCGCCAATGTCTCCGTCTTCATCGACGAGGACCGGCAGCAATCCCTTTGCGATGGGATATTGCTCGACTTCATTTTCGGCCATGACCCGGCCGCGATAGCGGGGGCATGGGAACAGCATGGGCAGGAGATCACCGTGCGCTACATTCAGCGCAGCCCCGGTCATCGCCCGTGGGCATGGTGGAGATTCAGCGCCCCCAAGGAATTGCGGCGCAGGGTGACGACGCCCCGATGGGAGCCGGATGCGGCAGATCGCCACCAGTTCGCCACCGCCGCGGACGCCAAGATGCGCCCCGGTACATGGTATTTTGAAAAAGAGCCGCCGAGCTTCGGCCTCCCCCTGCCGTTCTACAAAGACTCCCCCTACTTTGAATCCGAGGCCGACTACCTCGCCCGCCACCGTCTGCTGACGCCGGATGAGAAAGCCGCGCTCGCCAAAACGAAGGAGGCGGCCACCCGATGACCACATGGCTTGAAAAACTCCGCCCCTTGTCCGGCGAATTCCGCACGCTGACATTGCCCAACAGCCCGGCCATTGAGGCCGCCGAAAAGGCTATGGACTTGGGCGCCCGTCTGGATGGCTGCAAAAAGCACATCGCCAGGAACATCCGGCGCGAGACAAAAGACCTGCGCCAAAAAGCAGCGGCACTAAAACACCTCGCGGGACTGCCCGCCGCCGGCGAGGGATGGCACTGCTGGATTGATGGGACGTATTCGCTTTGGGATCTGATACCGGCCATCGTCGAACTGATCCACCCGGCCACCATCGCGGAATTGCATGTCGCCACCCTCTCATTCTCGCAGGGGAATGTGGCGTCGATGCTGGAGCTGCTGGACGCCGGGAAGATCGGCGCGATGACCTTGCTTTGCTCGCATTATTTTTCCGCCACATCGAAGGAAATTTATGACGACGCCGCCGTGGGCTTTGCCAGTCGCGGGCAGCGTTTTTCAAGTTGCCGAACCCATGCGAAGGTGATGGCTATCCGCCTCAGCGACGGCCTCCGATTCGCACTGGAAAGCTCAGCAAATCTCCGCTCCTGTAAAAACGCCGAAGTCTTTTCACTCATCCACGACGCGGACCTGTACGACTTCCACCGTTCCTGTATCGAGGAGCTGGCCCAATGAGCAAAGCCAAAACTCCAAAACCGGCCAGCGCTCTTCCGCCCGCCCCCGATCACCTGGGCGCAGGAGCGAAGGAAGTCTGGGCGCGCACGGTCGCACTACTCGCCAGAATGACCAAATTTACGACCGGCGAAAATGTGCTGACGACAGCGGACCTCGACAAGCTGGAATTGTATTGCGTGGCGTTCTCACGATGGCAGGAAGCCGAGCGCCATGTCACAGCCGACGGCCAGGTCATCAAACTTCCATCCGGCTATCACGGTCCTAATCCGTTCGTCGCAATCGCCAACACAGCAGCACGTCAGGCCCGCCAGCTTGGAGAAGATTTTGGGTTGTCGCCAGGATCACGAGCCCGGATGGGAATTTGCTTCAATGAAGGGAGCGTCGAGTAAATGACCGACCCCGCCATCGAAACATCCATGAGGCAAATCAGCGCCGCGGTTCCCACTCTGCCCGCCGCGGAACTCTCCGAGCTGTCCCGCTGGGCATCGGCACTGTTGACGAAGATCGACGCCCGCCGGCCGGTCCAAAAACCACAATGGAGAATCGACATGGAGGAAGGGTTGAAGCCGGAAGGCGGTTCGGACCCATTCTGAAAATCACGCCAGCCGACGCTGGCAAATTACTCACAGCCGTCGATACGGCAGGGATCACATTATGGCAGCCGAAGATTTAGTAGTGCTCGATGACATGCAGGCGGAAGACGACGCCGCTGCTGCCGCTGAAGCTGGCGAGAAAAAGGCGCTCGTCTGGAAGCTGGTCGAGAATAGAAATTTCTCAGCCCAGGACCAGAAGCACCTGCGCCGTGTTGCGAAAGAACCCTACTCGGTCATTAAGCAAATCGTGTTGGACCTGCGAGAAATATTGAGAAGGGAGAAGGCAGCCCCGGACCTCGGCAAGCTCAGGGCTGAAGCGGAGAAGGCAGAGAAGGCAGCCGACGATTTCAAAATAAATGCCACGAAGGAAATCGACGAAAAAACAAGCGCGATGCACCGAGACACCCAAGCCAGCCGCATAGGCTCCGCCGAAGCTGGCAAGCGATATGCCGCCGTTTCCGTCCTGCAAGGCAAAATCTACGGCCAGCATCATGAGCTTTACGACAAGGCCAACAAGTTGAAAGATCCGATAGTGCAGGCCGAGAGAGATGCGAAAGTGACGCAGGCCATGCGCGAAAGACTGAAATTTTATTTTGTGTAGGCGCTCGATTCGCCGGCGCGCTGCTGGAAACCGTGTGTAGCGGCCGCCGGCCTTTTTTGGAGTATGAACCATGAGAAAAGAAGAAGCCTTTGCAATCCATGAATCGGGCCACCTATTAGTGGCTCTTGTAACAGGAATGAACTTTGAAAACGCTACCATCGGAGCAAACGGCGGGCGCGTCAAAGCAGAATTTACCGGCTCAGACGAGCGGGATGTCACTGTCGCATACGCTGGTATCGCCGCCGACATGGAGGCCGGTATCGAGATGCCCATCGAAGCCTACAAGGGCGACATCGGCATGCTGACGAGCCTTCAAACAGAAGCGAGCGAAATGGCCAAGCAAATCGACAAGGCCCGCGCCATCATTCGCAAATACCCCAAGGCGTTCGAGTGGATTAAGAACGTGTTGGCGCGTGATCACTTCATCAGCCGCAAGCGCGCCGCTGCCATCATGCGCGAGTGTTATCCCGACTGGCTCGAAATGGTGATCACCCAGGCCGCCTGAGAGAGAAGCCATGCGAAACGTTGTTTTGGACGATTTGCCCGACGCCGCAATTACCATGATCAGGGTCATGCGCCGGCGCGGCTATCGCGTCAGGGTGCGGGAGGGCGATGGAATCCGGCAGGTTGATGTACGCCACGATTGGGACTGCTGCCCCGATGCCTTGCTCGAATTACTTTGTCAGTTGACCGGCGCGCAGGTCGCCACGTCATCACGACCAAAAGAGGATTAACAAAACACCGGCTGTGTGCCGGAAGGAAAGAAAATGGCTTTTCGCCTTACCAGTTCCAACGGCAGTGTCACCTACGCCAGCTTCAACGCGGCGCGGACGGGAGATATAGCCTTCGCGGGAGCGTTGACTTGGACTGTGGATCAAGCGGGTAACGGGGCAGGGGTGAACACGGCCGGGATGGCATATACGAGCCTGCTGGTAACTGTCAGTCCGGGTATCCGCCACCAAGGCGTCCGCGTTACCGATCTAACGACGGTTGCAAACATACAAGGCCAATTCTTCATCGGCCGACCCGGCACTACTATCGAATGGATGACGGCGGGTGGAGTCCAAGGTGAGTTTACATGGCAAAACAGCAGTGGGATTACGGGCATTTGCCGCAACTGTGTGTTTCAAGATCAGGCGGTGAATGCGATTGAGTTGATCAACAACACGAGCCCAGTGACGGTTGCGTTTGAGAACAACGGTTATTACGACGATGGTACGACCGTTTGGGTCTTCCTTCAGAACACAACGGGGGTGGCTGATGTTGTCGGAACGCTAAACATAAAGCATTGCTCAAATTATTCCGTCAATCCATTTACTGCGGTTGCGGATACTGGTGGAGTGAATGGCCGGAACGTACACGCCACCATGAACTGCACGAACTGCATCAACACTAACGGAGCGGTGGCAAACTTTGCAGAGGATGAATCAAATGGCGGCACTCTTTCCATTGCGGTCTGCAATACCACCAACTGCGTTTATGCTGCAATCGGCAAGGTGCGTTTCCCATCGGGGGCATTGCGCGGAACGGATACCAATCCGCTCGTTAGCACGAATGCAGCGGAGTTTGTCAGCTCGACGGATATGTATACGCCCAAGGCCGGCGCGAGAAGGAATGGCGCAGGTACGGCCGCCGCTGGCGTGACAAATGACATCCTGGGAATACCGTACGGCGCGCCACCGAATGTGGGTTTTGCCGCACCGCAGCGAGCGCGCGGAGGCCATGTTTTAGTTGTTTCAGATGACCGACTGGCCCGGAATCCGCGATTGATGAGGGCATTGGGAGTGCCAGCAAACTTAACGAGGTATGCAAAACCATGAACACATCGACACCGAAAACCCTCACCATCGCCGATAAAGAAATCGTACTTTCCCCACTGGCATTCTCCGACATGGCCGTCATCGAAGCGGAGGCAGCGAAGGCCCACATGGCCGACGCCGAGGTACAGGTAAAGAGACTGACGCGCCTGCATATCTGCGATGACCGCACGAAGCTGGCCATCCTTCACGTCGCAGGATTGCAGATTGAAGATGGGACCGCCGAGCTAAATTTCCTTCGCAGCTTCAATGGTAGCTCGCTGGTGCTCTATCTCTCAGCCAGGCACCTCACCCCCGCCCTCACCCTCAAGAGCTTCCGCGCGGACTGCAAATGTTTCGGCGAAAACGCTGCGAAGATTGCCGAGCTAACCGAATGGCTCTTGAGCCGATTCAACGAACCCCAACCCGCTCATCCCATCCCCGCCGTCGCCGCCGTCCAGAGCCAGGACAATCGCCGCCATCGGATCTTCAATGCCATCTGTGAAGGCGAGAAAATCACCGCCCTTGAGCTGGCAGCAATGGCCGCGAACAACATCGGCCGCGCCGTCGAACTCTTCTGCAAATATTCAGACGTGAAGGGGTGTGATCCAGAAAAATTGAAGGTGCGTATCGACGAGTATCTGGCCCACGTCACAGCATCGGTCGAACCCCACCCCCAGGCGGCCTAACTTGAGAGGCAATCTATGACAATCGCAGAAACATGGCGGAAAATTCGTGAGAATGACAAGGCAGAACCCGCCCAGCCCCTACCACTCAATCCCCTCGACGATCCACCAGCGCCGGTAGAGAAGACGTTTGAGCAGACGCTGCATAGCGTTGAGGCGGACGCGGAGCGGTTGAGAATATTTATCGAGAGGCTGCATCAAGCGCTAAGGGACGGGGACGCGAACGCCGAAGCAATTCGCGCGATCGTGCCCGATTGTCTCAAATTGGCCAGCAGCGTATCGGCAGCGATGGAGCGACTGGAAAAGACAGTGCAGGCTATGCTCGATAGCGCAGAGTTGCTTGGCCGCATCGAAAGCGCTCCGAAGAATTGAGGTAGCCAATGGCTCATAAAAATGTGAAGTGGTACGGCGAGGACTTCAAGAAGAAGATCAATGCCATCTACGACAAGCGCGTGGGCGCGGCCGGCAACGTGGTCAGAGCGGAGATGAAGTCGCTACTATCCACGTCCGGGCGCGCCGTCACCACTACCACAAGCAAAACCGGCAAGGTCCGCCGCAAACTTGGAAAGGTCGGCAGCGCCGTCAGCGCTCCAGGCGATCCCCCGGCCAAACAAACCGGACGCCTCCGGGCCACGGTGTTTAAGAAAATTTTCCGGCGGAAGAATATGGTGCTGGTGGGCGCTCGCGGTCTGGTGTTGGACCGTGGCGCGCCGGGCATCCATCTCAAGCCCAGGCCTTTCGTCATTCGCTCGCTCGAAAACGTATTGGGACAGGTAACCACGATCCTCACCGAACCGATTCAACCAACCAAATGAAGGTGCAACCATGCCGAAACTAGCAGACGCATACGTCAAGATCAGCGCCGAACAGGCCGAGCTAAAGTCTGGACTGGCCAGCGCCAGGACCAGCGTGGACTCGTTCGCGGCCGGCACTGAGAAGCGAATGGGCAGCCTGAAAAAATCGGTGGACAGATTCTACGCCGGCTGGCTCATTCACAAGGGAATCAAGATGCTCGGCATCGACACCGCCATCCGGGACGCGGCCCATCTCAATGAGCACAGCGCCCGTTTCGCCGAAGGTGTTCAGAACGCCGCCGGCGCGGCAACTAACGCGCTGGTCAATCTGCTGGGTCCGGCACTAGAGGACATGGCCGCCGGTCTGGAATATGTGACGGAGCTGCTGGGAGGTGTGCCAGACAAACTAAAAGAGGTGAAGCAGGAGGCCAAGCCACTGCCCGCTTACTTCGTCTCTATGGCGGACGCATGGCGCGATGCTCAGATGCGCGTTCTGGAGAATGAAGACGCCGCCGGCAACGCACAGGCCGGCATTAACCCCGCCGCCGCTGGAGGAGCCGCCGCCGCTGGAGCAGCAGCAGGAGCCGCCGCCGCTGGCGGCAGGCCAATGGGTGCAGGCCGCGCGACCGATTGGGGCAACGGACCTATGAACCCCGGCGCGGCCGCTGGAGCGGCCGCTGGAGCGGCCGCTGGAGCGGGAGCTAGAGCGGGAGCAGTTCGGCGGACCCCGCCTCGCGCTTTCAAAGACATGAATGAGGACGAGCAACGGGGATGGATCGAGGGCGCGAAGCACGAGGAGATGGACCGATTAAAACAGAGCGGCGATCCACGGCTGCGAAAAAAGGGCTTTCAAATGGAGGAGGGAGAGCGAAAGGAGAAAGAGTGGCGCCGCAAGCAGGCAGGAATTCCAGAAGTTAAACGTCTTGACCCGGATGAGCAGGAGTCTCTTCTTCAGGAGCGCATCAGAAAAATCAAACGGGATTCCCAGGAATATTACAAGGAGCGGCTCCAAAAACAGGTCGATGCACAAATAAAATCCTACGAGGATTATCACGAGACGCTCCAAAAACAGGTCGATGCACAAATAAAATCCTACGAGGACTCGCGCAGACAGGGAGAAAAACAGAATGTGATTCTGGAGAGAATTCTCGAAGAAGCCAAGAAAAAGAAAGGCGCGGTGTTCAACTAGGTTTATTTCGCGCCATGCCTTTGTAGAACCGCCACCACATCCGGCGTTCCGAGTTGCTGCGCCATCATCAACGGCGTTCGATTCCGATCTCCGGTAGCATTCACATTCGCGCCAGCAGCTATCAGAATCTCCGCCACCTCCGCATTGCCATGCCATGCCGCAATGTGCAATGGCGTCCATTTCATTTTTGAGACAGCATTGACATCCGCACCATGTTCCAACAACCTGCGCGCAGCGGAGGCGTTGCCAGTAAGCGCAGCGCGATGGAGTTGAGTCATCCCCGCCGAGTCGGCCTCATTCGCAGCTAACCTATCCAATTCTTTTTGCTTTTTGGCTTCCTGTTGGACCACGGCGGACGCCGCTTGTTGCTCCGCATCTCGCTTCGCTGCGCGTTCATGCTCGGCAAAATACGCCACCAACGCTATGCCCAAGAAGATGACAAACCCGATTGCAGCAACGATGCCAAGCGTGATTCCGCATCCCCAAGCAAAAGGCGAGTAACCTTTGTTGGCCTGCCGAGGTATCACCCCCTGGACGTATGGGGGTTGGTACGACAAATCAATGGGCGATGCGGGCGATGGTTCCCCGCCGGTCATTTGCTCAAGCGCCTGAGCAGCGCGGGCGCTGTCGGGATTCCGTTTGCGTTTCATCTTTAGGCCTCCAGCGCCACATGACTGGCCGATGGCGCTATGCCTTTTCGAGGATATCTAAGAGCTGATCGGGGGTGAGGCCGAGGGCAGCGGCATATTTGGGGATGAGGGTATCGTTTGGCATCCGGCTACCCGACTCCCACGCGCTCACGGCAGCGCCAGTGACGCTCAGCTTCGCGGCCAGCGCCGGCCGCGTCAATCCGACCACCCGCCTCGCTCGATTCAGTAACCGACCTCGTTCAGACCTACTTTTCTTGGCCCGTATTTTTTTCTTCATCGTGCTGCCCCAATTCTGAGGGACGCAGCGACAGCTTGCAAACCACCAGAGGCCCACCCGATTCGGTTTGCTTGGGTCTGTTGCAAACTGTTGAGAAGTGATTATAATGGCCGGCACTTGCCGATAGGAGTGAATGAAAATGAAGATAACAACCCCCACACCCCGCCCGGACCTGCGTAAGCGCCGTCGCCTACTTGGCCTGTCCCAAACCGACCTTGCCAACAAACTCAGGGTGACAACCGCCGCCGTCTCATCATGGGAATCCGGCACCCGCCGGCCAGGGGATAGGCTCATACCGGCGCTCGCCCAGGAATTGAAGCTGGACCCCGCCGCGCTCCTGCCCCTCATCGACGGCGAATCGACACGTTGAAATCACACCGCCCGCGCCGGTCGCATGTCGCGGCCGAGGGCTGGCGGATTTACAAAGAAGGAAGGTGTGATATGAGAGACGATTTATATGAAGGACCAATGGGCGAGACGGTAGAATTTCTGCCGAAAGAAGTGCAGCGCCTGCTCGCGTATGCCGTCGGCATTCGGGATGGGAAGGTCGCGGCGGAGGGGCTCTTGGAAGAGCGCGAGCTTTTGCCGAAGAAAACGCAGGACATGCTGGACGCGGTGGTGGAGCACGCCGACAAAGCAATCGAGCAGCTTTTCAGACACGCTGGCGAGCTATTTCAGA
The DNA here is from genome assembly GCA_041482675.1 of Tepidisphaeraceae bacterium. Lineage (GTDB taxonomy): Bacteria > Planctomycetota > Phycisphaerae > Tepidisphaerales > Tepidisphaeraceae > JBGPEF01. The sequence continues at coordinate 17,532 of JBGPEF010000010.1, forward strand.
GTGCAGCGGAGGTAGAGGAACCCAAAACCGCCAGCGCCCCGACCGATCAAAGCAAGGGCAGCGAAGCGGTTGCCGTGGGAAGCGCAGCATAGCGCGGGGCGCGTTCAACACCGAAGGAGGTTTGTCGTGGAACGATTTCAAGTAGCAGCGCCAGTGCGGCGCACGCGGGATACCTACGTTGCGATCATCGGGACGGATAGCAGTTTTTCCATTCACAGCGTCAAACGGGATGGAACTGTAGAGGGCCATGTGATGAGGCAGGGCCGATGGTGTCCGACGAAAATGTGGTGCGGGAGTTTCGCGGTGGGCGACGGCAAGCCGACATTCAAAAAGCACGTCTTCCAGTGCCAGGATTTCGATCACGTCGAATTGCAGGTCGCCACGTTGGCGGCCGAGGCCGGCGCATTGAGCAAGCTGGCCACCCCGCTGAAGCGCGGCCCGGATTCGCTTTACCACTGCCCGCTTTGCGATCACAAGCCGTTCGCTTATGGCCTGTGCTTCGCGCAGCACCTATGGTGGGGCCACGGCCACCTGCCGCTGGCAATGATGGTGGTGCATACCCCACCGCCGAACAATGCGAAGCGCAAAAGACAGGAGCCGGCCAAGGCATGAACATTCAGGGGCCGCGCGGTGTTGAGCTGCGCGGCCCCTTTTTGGGGAGTGCAGGGGGCAGAGGTAAAATCGCACCTGAAAGGCAGGTGAGCAATGCGGAACGATTATACGAGCGTGGAGGTGAAAGGGGCCGGCACGGTGGCCATCGTGACGACTGGAAAAGTGCCGACATGGGTGCCGGACGGAAGGGCGCTGGTTCACAACCACGTAAGGCATACCACCCGGACGGGATCAGGAAATAACGGCTTTCGCGCGTGGTTGGAGATGCCGTCAGACCGGATAGAGCCTTGCGACTGCGGATGGTCAGGCTTGGAGCACTACAAGGTAAAGGGCATGGGTGCGAACACTCGCCCTATGACCGAGCAAGGACAAAACTAAGTAGCGCCCTCACCGGCGCTGTACCCGCCGTGGGGGTGAAATTCCTCCCGGGCGGGTTTTTGTTTGAGCGCCGGGACGTTCCCGACGCCGCCGCTTTACTACCGGGTAATACCGAAAGAATTGGACTCATACCGCGTTCTGGTGCTACTGGCCGCTATTCGGTGTTAAACAGAATCGACGCCAGCAACACGCAGAATCACTCGCAAAATCAGGCAAATTTAGCGCATTTCACGTTACTACGTCACTTCTTGGGTTGGGGGAGTTTGGTTTTGGGAAGGATTGATGGCTTTTTTTGGTGGGAGTGGTTGAGGCCGAACCATTGGGCGATGAGGGGGCTGTGGGGATAGGACGATGGGCGTCTATCAGTCGGCCGCACAGAAGCCCCCTCACCCGGACCCTCTCCCCCGAGTACGGGGGAGAGGGGCGCAGAGAGTGCGCGGGCGGGGGGAAGGGAGGAGGCGCGGGGCGTTGCGCAGGTGGGCGCGGAGGGAGGCTCGGGTTTGTGAATTTTGTGAATTTCCGGTGCGATGTTGGGGCGTTTGGTTTCGCTCCTGAAGCGGATTAGGGATTGGTTACGCATTCACATTCCCCCTTGTGGTGTTGCGCGACTGGGTTGATGGCCCGGGTGGCGCGGCGTTTGGAGATCAGCTTCATCTGGTTGATTTGGGTGTCGTCGGCCAAGTCGCGGGAGACGCGGGTCCATTTTTCGAGGTAGAGGAGGATGATGCGGATTTCGCGGGAGGAGCAGTCGGTGGCGGAGGCGATGCGGCGGATGCCGTGATGGAAGAGATGGCGCTGGAGGCCGATGTGGACGTATTTTTCGGAAAGGCCGAGGGGGCGTTCCAAAAGCGCAATGACAATCGGATCGGAGAGACGTTTGCTGAGGAGGGTGACGCGGCGGCAGACGGAGCCGGGGTTGGAGCCGACGAGGCCGGCGATCTGGCGGAAGGTGTGACGGCCGGAAATGGCGAGGGTGAGGAGATGTTGATCGGGGGGAGGCAGTTTGTGCATTCGGGTGAGGAGTTCGGGGGCCAATTGTTTTGGCGCGGAGCGGTCCTGCGACGTACACAGGTTGTCGAGGAACTGAAGATCACGGCTGGACATCTCACACCCCTTTCCAGGGCTTTTGGCCCCGTGCAAACGTCCGTGTAGCTGAGCACCCCTTTGGCCGGCCCTCCTTCGCCGGCGACGGCCGAGTACAGCGGCCGAGCGGACGGAAATGTAGCAGGATGTTAGGTGTTTGTAAAGGATATGGTCAGTTTTTTAACTTCTGTAAATTGTTTAATGATATAGTTTTATATCTATAGTCAGAATTTGTTTAAAATTCTTTGAACGATGATCTGGAGCACCCCTTCTGGGGGGCTGTTCCTGGGATTCTGAGGGAATGGAGTTTGCTTGTTGGGAGATTGAATAGGACATCTCACCATGGCTTCGATTCTGGTCGTTGATGATTCGTTTGCTTCCCGGAATGCCACGGCCGCGCTGTTGCGGGCGGACGGGCATCGGGTGACCTGCGCGGACAATGCGTGGCGGGGGCTGACGATTCTGGAGTCGATGCCGATCGATCTGGTGGTGCTGGATCTGGTGCTGCCGGGGTTGAATGGGTTTGGATTCTTAAAAGATATTCAGCAGAACCGGCGGCTGCATTCGTTGCCGGTGATCGTGGCGAGCGCGCTGGATGTGAATCCGGAATTGTGGGCACAGTGCCAGCCGCAGGTGAAGCAGTGGCTGTTGAAGGGGAAATATGCGGGGGAGGAATTGCTGGATGCGGTGAACTCGGCGCTGCCGGCGATGCGGCGGGTTACGTCGGCGGCGTGATCCACGAAGAACACGAAGTTTTCGTCCACGAATTTTTCGTCCACGAAGAACACGAATTAGCACGAAGAAATGCAGCGGATGAGGTGCGCTATTTCGTGGAGTAGATGCGGACTTGAGCTGGTTGTGCGCCGCGATGGGGGATGGCGAGGTAGAGGGAATGCAGGTCGGGGGAGAAGAAGCTGGTGCGTGCGCCGGGGGCGGTTTTTTGAGTTCCCAGTGATTCATAATGATCGGGGTCGCGCTGGTGGATGACGTTTATCGCGCCTTCGCCGCCGGAGATGTAGATGCGGCTTTGGGCGGCGTCGTAGAAGAGATCGTCGGTGTCGCCGACGCAGGGGATGTTGGCGATGACTTTGCCGGAATCCGTGTCGAGGACGAGGAGGCGGGCGGGGCTGCGGCAGCCGATGAAGATTCGCTTGTGGGGTTCGTCGAGGGCCATGGGGAAATTGGCGGAGGGATCTTTGAGCGGCCATTTGGCGATGACGGAGTTTTTGTCGCGATCGACTACGGCGACTTGGTGGGCGTCGGGGAGGTTGACGAAGATTCGGGGGCCGGTTTTTTCGAGCTGGAAGGATTCGGGGTGGGCGTTGAGCTTGATGTCGGAAATCTTCTGCATTTTTTGGGGGTCGATGACGGCGAGTGCGCCGTTGGAGTAGCCGACGTAGAGTTTTTTGGCGACGGGGTCGTAGCGGACGTTGTCGGCGTCGTCGAGGTCTTTGATTTGGCCGACGAGCTTGAGGGGATTGCCGTCGTAGAAGCGGCAGAGGCCGTCGTCGCCGCTGGCGACGGCGAGGCGATTGAGGTCGGGGATGTAGGCCGCGCCGGTGGGTTTTTTGAGGTTGGGGAGGGATTGGAGGCGGGTGTTGTTGGCGAGGTCGATGACTTCGAGGGAGTTGTTGCCGAGGGCGGCGAGGAAGAGGCGTTTGTTGGGGAGGTCGATGGCGAAATGGTCGAAGCGGCCTTCGACTCCGGGGAGTTCTATCGTCTGAACCTGGCGCAGCGACGCGGCCTCTTGCGCCTGCCCCTGTTTGTCTTCGGCGGGTGAGCGATTGGAGCAGCCAAAAGTGAGCGTGATTATTGCGGCCGCGAAAGTCGAAATTCGCATAACCATCTCCACTTCAAGACTCGGGCGGAATTATTTGGCGTCGTAGCCGGCTGCTCTGAAATTGTCGAAGCGGGTGACACTATCGGCCTTGGTCCACATTCCGGCCGAGCCGGCTTCTTTGAAAGTATCGTCATCCCCCTCGAACAGTGGCTGATCATTGAAGAAGACCTGGAAGTGATTTCCCTTGACGCTCAGCTTCAGCGTATGCCACTGGCCAGATGCGACCTTCACGCTGGCACCGGCAAACTGCACTCGATCTCCCTTGACCACGTGATAGAGCCGCACGTTGTCTTCCAGCGCATTGGCCCGCACGACGTAATAGTTATCCTTGTCGCGATAGCGAGCCACCAGCCCCCCGGCCTGATCCACCTGTCCGGAGACGGGCTTGAAATGGGCGGAGACTTCCACGTCTCTGGCCGAGAATTCCTTCAGCACGCACAAAGGAAAGCGATAGTCGGTGCCGTCAGCGCTGGTCTGCGCCAGCACCTTTTTGCCGCTGGGGGCCTTTTCATCCTCCTGCACCACCCACACGACCGGCCCGCCGCCGCCGGTCAGTGCGGTGACGAAGCCGGCGGGTGCAGCGCCGGCGTCATCCTTCTCAAAGTCCATCGCAATCCCTGTCGTGGGCCTGGCGTCGTGATATTGGCTGGTGAAGTTGCCTTTCGGTCCCGGCTCCGCGCAGCCAACAAGCGCGGCCAATGTGCCGACAAAGCTCACGATCAGTCTCATGGCCAACATGGGTATCTCCTCAAGAATCAGCGCTATATCAATGCTCTGCTGGTGCAGTTGCGTGCGCGCCGCTGGCTTGAGTGTCGAGAGCGGCTTTGACGGCTCTGGCCAATTCCTGCGCCGGGCCGACACCCCAGTAGTGCAGGAAAACCACGCGCGGGTTTTCGTGCGTCATGTGATTGTGGATGGCGACGATGTTGATGCCGCTGCCGCGCAGGCTTTTGAGGACGCCCTGAAGCTCGTCCTCATACATGGCGAAATCGCCATCGACAATGGCCTGCTGGTCGGCGCCCGCGAAGGCGGCCCAGGTGTTCACGCCCATGGCCGAACCCATGTCGCTACCGTGCATCTTGGTGAGCTTGGCGATGGTGACCTTGTGGACGCCATTGGGGGCGGTTTCACCCTTGGCCGCGAATGTTTCATCCAGCTTCTTGGTATCCAGTGTGTTTTTGGCGGAGTCAATATCCACCTTCGGAATCTCGACGCTGCCGCCGCTGGTTTCCTTTAACTTCGCGAAGACTTTCCCCACGGCGGACGCCAGCTTCTCAGCATCACCCATTCCACCGATGTGCATGAACATGACTTTGGGGCTGTCCCAGAAGAAGTGATTGTGGAGGGCGGTGACTTCCAGGCCGTTGTCCAGGGCGGCGGACATGACTGCGTTGACCTGATCTTCGGTCATGACGGTGTCGCCCATGACGGCGGTGTGGTCGCCGACGGTCTTGAAGGCGGCCCATGAGGTCAGGCCGAGGGGTGGCGTCATCTTCACCCCGGCGGTGGTCACCTTCAGATCTCCGCGCGGAACACTTACCTTGAATACGCCTTCTTTCTCATCCATCTTCCCCTTGGCCCCGGTGAGCTGCTCAATTTTGGCGGTGTCCAGCTTTTCCTGGGCGAAAGCATTGCTGTAAAGAAAACAACAGAGAACGAGCGTCGTGGCGACGCGAAAACACGGGAACATAATGAACTCCTTTACGACTGGACAGAACCGATTGTCACTTGATCGATGTCACATAGACAGCCTGCACGCCACCCTTCTTCACCAGGGTTCCTTCGACGGTCACATTCTCGGCCATTTTTTCAATCAGCATGTCTTTAGCGGGATCATGATCTTTGATCCCAACCAGGATGTAGATGTCGCCTTTTTCGGTGAGGAGTGCAATGGGATTTCCGGCCTTGGCGCAGGTAACGGCGCATTTTTTATGTTCGGCGCCGTGGTCGCCGCCTTCCAGATAACACCAAAGGTCAACGACTTCGCCCTTGAGGGTTACGGCCTCGCCCTTGGGCTGGGCGAGTGCAAACAGGCCGGTCAACGAGAATGCGACTGATAGTGCAAGCATTGCGTACATGGTTCTGCGGTTCATGTTGGCTCCTTGAATAGGTACCGCGGGGCATTGCCCGCCAGAGCAGTTTCTGCCTATGTAACAGTGGTTACATCAAAAGACAAGGCCGAATTTGGCCTTACGCCGATCCAGCGGGCTTCCTGAACTGACCGTCCGGCTGCCCGCGCCGCACCATCTCCTGGCAGTAGCCGTAGAGCGCGTCGTAAACAACCCATTCCGCCTGGTTCTGCTGCATGTCATTCTTGAATCCGAGATGACGGAATCCCTCGGCGATGGCTTCAAGTCCGGCCGACTCCGGCTGTTGCCACAATGAGTTGTCCGTATCCGCGCCGTTGACGATCTTTGCCAGCAGCACCAGCGCGGGGTCGCGATGAAGTTCGTGCTTGTTCACGATGGCATCAAAGCTGCACTCTTTGCCGTGATGTCCATACTCCACGCCGGGCACGTCATAAGGGATCGCCTTTTCGCGCTCGGCCACGGCCATCACCTGATCGGCCGGGACAAATAGAAACTCTGCCTTCGGATCGACGAACCTGCGGATCAGCCATGGACAGGCCACCCGATCCACCTTCACCTTCTCGCGTGTGACCCACTTCATCGCGCCTGCGCTCCTTCCTGCTCTGCCTTGAGGGCGGCATATAGGGCATCGTAGATGAGCCCGCCGCGTTCGAGAGCGGCGTGATCGTCGGGGCTGGTTAGCCGTGCGCCTGTGCAGATCAGGTCCAACCCCGGAGCGGATGGTTCGACGCTGGCCTCCTGAACGGTGTCGGCTTCGTCAATGATCCGGCCCATGCGCCGCAAAAGCGGGTCGGTCAACTTATATTCACGGAGAAAGGCGCAAAATGAGCAGTGCCCGCCGTGATGGGAGAGGCGCGCGCCGGGAATGTCAAAAGCCTCCGCACCCTTCGGCGGCGCTGTCGATCCTTCAGGGATGAAGATGAACTCGGGATTTTTGTCGATGAATTTGCGGATGAGCCAGGCACAGCCCATGCGGTCTATGCCGACGTTTTGCCAGGTGACCCATTTCATTTTTTGCCTCCGTTGGCGGCCAGCGATTCACGGACGCGCCGGCCCATTTCAGAATCGAAGTAATCCTGCGCCCTGGCCTGCTGGTACCGCCGCGACAGGGCTGCGAGGTCGCAGTTCTTTTTCTTCAAACCGGCCAGAATTTCGCGGTATTCCACGTTCACGGCCTCTGTGAATTGGCCGATCAGTTTTTCCTCGTCAATGCCGAGCGTCAAGCGCGATTCCCATACTGTCGCTTCGCCATTGAGTTCGACGATTTCATTGGCCAGCCATCGAAGTTGTTCGCGCGTGCGGGGCGTGGTCGGCAGCACCCACACCGAATCGTGCAGGAGAATCGCTCCCAGCTTCTTCACCTTGCGCCAAACGAAAACCCGGCCGGAGGTTGGGTCGTTGGGGACTTTGTAAACCAGCAGCATCCATGTGCGCACTTGCAAACCTCCGGCAGTATCAATGTCGAACCAGCGGATACAGGACCAGCCCGATCACCGCCGCGGCCAGGATCAGCAGCGGCTCGGGCAACTTTTTGAAGCGCCAGAGCAGGATCAAAGTCGTCGTCGCCAGCATGGCGGTCGGAATGTCAACGATGGAACGGCGGCCGAGCACGATCACTGCGCCCGTGATTGCGCCGATTGCGGCGGCAGTCACACCATCCACGAAGGCTATGATTCCAGGCCGCTTGCCATACTTCTTAAAATACGGGGCGGGAAGGATGGTGAACAGGTAGCACGGCAGGAATGTCGCAAAGGCGGCGACGGTAGCGCCCTTGAATCCGCCGATGAGAAAGCCG
>JBGPEF010000011.1:0-25286 GCA_041482675.1 Tepidisphaeraceae bacterium
AATCGACGATGGCATCGACGAGGCGGGCCTTGATTTCGGTGGTGCCCCAGGAGAATTCGACGCTCACGTTGATGTTGCGGGTTTGGAAATATTTTCGCGTGGTGTTCACGAGCTCGGTGGCGACGATGCCGCCCTTGAGGTCTTCGGGTTTTTGGACGGGGGATTCCTCGGGGACGGCGAGGACCCAGCGGACGGGGTTGGAGGAGGCGCGGGAATATTCCAGCTCGCAGATTTCGACGACATCCTTATCGTTGCCGTTTTCGACGACCCAGTCGTAGCCGGTGAGGCCGCAATCGATGATGTTATCGACGACGTAGCGGGAGATTTCCTGGGCGCGGAAGAGGACGGCGGAGATTTTTTCATCGTCGATGCGGTGGAAGACGGAGCGGTCGGAGACGGAGACGCGATAGCCAGCGCGGCCGAAGAGGTCGAAGGTGGAGGCCTGGAGGCTTCCACTGGGGAGGCCGAGGCGGAGGGAGGATTCGGGGAGGCTGTTGGTCATGGGAAGCACCGAGTGCTGAGTGCTGAGTGCTGAGTGAGGCGGTGTGCTGAAGCACACCCTACGAGTGGCGAGTTCATGGGTTACACCTTGGCTTTTTTGCGGCCTTTTTCGGATCGGAGGGAGCGGCGGACGCAGTAGTAGAAATCGTAGCATTCCTCGGCCTTGAGGTTGTGCTCGAGGAAGCGCTGGCCGTCTTCGAGGTTGATCTTGTCGTCGAAGACCTCCTCGTCGCGCATGTAGGCGGAGATTTCGTTGTCGAGGGGGATGGATGCGCCTTCGAAGCCGAAAAGCATGACGTAGGCCTCGACGAAGGCGTTGATACCGGGGAGGTCGCGGAGGAACTGGCGGGCGTCGCGCTTGCTGATGGTTTTGAGGCGGTCGAGGCTGAGGGTGTGCTCTTTTTCGAAGATGGCGTTGAGGCACTTGGTGATCAGCTGGACGCGCTCCTCGATGGCGGGGTAGCGGACGCCGAGGAGTTCCTGGACTTCGAGTTCGGTGGCGACGCGGAGCTCGTTGAGGTGGACGAACTCCTTCTCGATGTGCTTCATGGCCTCTTCGGCCCGGGTGTCGCTGACGTCGTAGGACATCGCGCCGCGGACGAGGGCCTTGAGGGGGTCCTGGCGCTCGAAGGGGGGAGGCTTGCCCTCGCGCAGCAGGGAGCGGAGGAGGCTTTTGAGGGTGTCGGCGTGCTTGGTGGCGTTCTTCATAAGCGATCAGTTTCCGTGATACATAATTCAATTTCGGGCAAAGCCAGTTCTACATGTTATGCGGGCGGGGGCGTTTCGTTGCCAGCCTGCTCGGCGCGCTTTCGGTCCAGCTCGGCGTTTTCTTTGGCAACCTGGTCAAGAAGTTCCATTACTGCAAGCTCTTTTTTGAGGTCCTCATCGAGGTGGAATTTGAGGAAGGGGGCCTGGCGGAGGGAGAGGTCCTTGGTGAGGCGGGTGCGCATCATGCCGGCGGAGTGCTTGAGGGCGTTGAGGGCGGCGGTTTGCTGGCCGGGGGTGCCCATGACGGTGATGAAGACGTCGGCGATGGAGAGATCTTCGCTGACCCTGACGCGGGTGACGGAGGTGAGAGGGCGGACGCGGGGGTCGTTGAGGTCGCGCAGGATCATCGTGGCCAGTTCCTGCTGGATGGTGCTGCCGAGGCGTTCGGTTCTGCGGGACATGGGGCAAGGGTTCAGGGTTCAGGGTTCAAATCAGCTCGATCTGGTAGTCCATCAGGTCGGCGGTGGTGATGCGGCGGACGAAATCGACGATTTTGGTCAGTGCGCCTTGGACGTAGCGGGCGTCGTTGGCAACCATGGCGATTCCGATGATGGCCCGGCGATGCTCGTCGAGGGCGCCGACCTCGGCGATGGAGACGTTGTGGCCGTGGGCGATGCGGTCCTTGAGGCTTTTGACAACGCGGCGCTTGTCTTTGAGGGACATGGCATCGCCGATTCCGATTTCAAGTTGCAGGACACCGATCGTCATAAATTGTTGGTGAGTCATCCTCCGGCGGCTGAAGCCGCCCCTACGAGCTGGCAACTCGCGTTACAGGGTTCTTTCGTGTTTTTCGCGGATGTAGGCTTCGAGACGGTCGCCGACCTTGATGTCGTCGTAGCCGGCGATCTTCAGGCCGCATTCGAAGCCGGATTTTACTTCCTTCACATCGTCCTTGACGCGCTTGAGCGATTCGAGGGAGAGGTCTTCGACGATGACCACGGCGTTGCGGATGAGGCGGATCTTGCTGCCGCGCTGGATGTGGCCGTCGGTGACCATGCAGCCGGCGATGTTGCCGACGCGGGAGACCTTGAAGACCTGGCGGATCTCGGCGTGGCCGTGGAGCTTCTCGCGGACTTCGGGCTCGAGCATGCCGCTGAGGGACTTCTTGAGGTCGTCGAGGATTTCGTAGATGACGCGATAGAGCTTGACGTCAATGTGATTCTGCTCGGCGAGGATGCGGGCGGCGTCGTCGGGAACGACGTGGAAGCCGATGATGGCGACGCGGTTGTCGGTGGGCTTGGCCTTTGTGGCCATGGCCAGCTCGACATCGCTTTCGCTGATGCCGCCGACGCCGCTGTGGACGACTTTCACTTTCACTTCGTCGGTGTTGGATTCGGTGACGGCCTTGACGAGGGTTTCGATGGAGCCCTGGACGTCGGCCTTGATGATGAGGTTGATGGTCTTGACGTCGGTGGCGCTCATGGACTCGAAGAGGTTTTCGCGGGTGACGCGGTTTTGCGAGGCGAGCTGGACCTGGCGGGACTGGACCTGGCGCTCTTCGGCGATGGCGCGGGCGCGATCGAGATCGTCGAGGACATAGAAGCGGCTGCCGGCTTCGGGGAGGGCGTTGAGGCCGCTGACAATGACGGGCATGGCGGCGGTGGCCTGCTTGATCATCTCGCCGCGGTCGTTGAGGATGCTGCGGAGGCGGCCGTAGCCGGAGCCGCAGAGGATGATGTCGCCGACCTTGAGGGTGCCATCCTGGACGAGGACGGTGGCGACAGCGCCGAGGCCTTCATCCATGCGGGACTCGACGACGACGCCGTTGGCGGAGAGGGTGGGGTCGGTTTTGAGCTCGAGGAGCTCGGACTGGTAGTGGAGGATTTCGATGAGCTCGGGGATGCCCTTGCCGGTGGTGGCGCTGGTGCGGATGACTTCGGTATCGCCGCCCCACTCGACGGGGTTGAGGCCGTTGGCGGCGAGCTGGCCGAGGACCTGCTGCTCGTTGATGTCGGGGCGGTCGATCTTGTTCATGGCCACGACGATGGGGACTTCGGCAGCGCGGGCGTGGTTGATGGATTCGATGGTCTGGGGCTGAACCCCTTCGGCGGCGGAGACGACGAGGACGACGACGTCGGTCATGTTAGCGCCGCGGGCGCGCATGGAGGTGAAGGCCTGGTGGCCGGGGGTGTCGATGAAGGTGACGCGTTTGCCATCCAGATCGACCATCCATGCGGCGGTGTGCTGGGTGATGCCACCGGCCTCGCCGGCGGCGACGTTGGCCTTGCGGATGCGGTCGAGGAGGCTGGTTTTGCCGTGATCGACGTGGCCGAGGATGGTGACGACGGGAGGACGGGAGACGAGGTTTTCGCCGGTGTTGGGTTGAGCCAATTCCTGCTCGAGTTCTTCTTCGAGAGTGGCGGGGGTGACAACCTGAAGCTCGATACCGTATTCGAGGGCGAGCGTTTCCGCCATGGCGTTGTCGAGGGTCTGGTTGACGTTGGCCATGACGCCCTGCTTCATGAGCTTGGAGATGACTTCGTTGCTCTTGACGCCGAGGGCGATGGCGAGGGTCTTGACGGTGATCGGTTCCTCGATCTCGACCGGCTCGCCGCGCTGGACGATGGACTTGGCCTGGGTGTGATGGGTGCGTTCAGCGCGCTTGAGATGGCTGTCGAAGCCGGTGCGGTAGCCGGCGGCGTTGCCGAGGCGAATGCGGCGTTCTTCGAGGTCGGCCTCGGAATACTCCTTGAGCTTTTCCATGGCCTCGCCGCGACGGCCATCGGGGCCGCGACGGCGGGAGGAGAGGGTGCGGCCTTTGCCGCCCGCCTTTTTCTTCTCGGTGTCCTCGGTCTCATCGTCGGAGGGCTTGACCCCCCTGCCGCCCTGGGCGCGGGCCTGGACGAAGGAGGGAGGCATGGAGGGCTCGGAGGGGCCGGGGCGCTTGCGCGGGGTGGGAACTTGTTCGGGCTTTTCTTCGCGGACGACGCGGGGGCCTTGAATGGTCGCGGGGGAGGGGACATGCCTGGGAGCGGGAGGCGGCGAGGGTTTGCGTTCGGCGGGAGGAGCGGCACGGCCGCGGTCGTTGATGGAGATCGTGGGCCGCATGGGGCGAGGCTCGGGGACGAGATTGCCCGGGCCGCGAGGGCCACCTGGGGGGGCTTTGGTGGGGGCGGGGGGAGCGTGGGGAGCGGGAGCGATGGCGGCAACAGCGGGAGGGAGAGGCGCGGCGGCCGGGGGAGCGGCGGGAGGAGGAGGCGGAGCGATGGGAGCGGCTGGGGGTGGGGCGTGGATGACAACGGGAGGTTTGGGAGGGGCGGGGGCGGGGGGTTCTTCGATGATGAGGGGTTCGGGGGCTGCGCGGAGTGCGGGTTTTTCGACTTCGGTGGGCTCTGGGGGGGCGATTTCTTCGGCGGGCGGGGCTTCGATGGTGTCAGTGGGGGAGTCGTCGTCGTCGGGTGAGTCTGAGTCACCGGCTTTTCGTTTGGTGCCGCGCGCGGTCTTGGCCCTGGGTGGGGCGATTTCGACGGCGGCTTCGGTGGCCGTTTCGACAGCGGTGGCAACACCCCCCCCGCCACCGGCGAACCATTCGCGCACAGAGGCCGCGAGGCCAAGGCTGATGAGGCTCATGTGATTGGGCGCTTGATCACCCAGACCCTCGGCCTTGAGGCGCTCGAGGATAGACTTGCTGGGGATGCCCAGCTCTTTCGCCAACTGATTGACTCGAATACCTTTCGTCGCCTTAGCCAAAGAAATCTCCGAAAAACAAACCAACGGTTTTGGTGTGCTGAAGCACACCCTACATTAATCAATGTCGGGCGAGAGTGCCCGATGTACCAACTACGACTCCGGGACCACGGGTTCATCGCGATGACCCTGGGGAGCGGACTGGCGCCCTTCAACCAGGGCAGCCGGATCGGACTCATCGGGCGGAGGCAGCTTTTCCGCCTTCTCAAATTCAGGATCGATCTCCATGCCCTGCATCGCCCGTTCCTCCTGCGAAAGCTCATCGCGGATTGAACCGGCGAAGTCCTTGTGAGTGATCGTCTCGGGCGAGCCGCCGGGGGCATCTTCCAGGGGATCGGGGGTTTTGTCTTCGCCGTCGCCGTCGCCGCCGGCAGAGGCATCGGCATCGGGTGCCTCGTGAATAACCACGCCGGGCTGGGGCGCGGGGCGTTCTGCGCCGGCAACGGCATCGACGCCGCGCAGTCCGAGGGCGACGAGGACGGCCATGTCTTCCTGCTCGCGAACGGTGGGAGGAGCGGCGGCCTTGGCGGCCTGGGCGGCGGCCTGCTGGGCTTTTTTCTTCTCCTGCTCGACGGCGACGATCTTGGCCTCGTCGGCACAACGATTGACGACGCGTTCGGCCATTTCCTCGGTCATGCCGACTTCTTCCATGAGCGGGCCGGTGCCGACTTCTTCGATGTCGCGCACGTCGATGAGGCCGAGGGCGACGATTTTATCGACATGGTCCTGGGCGATGCCTTCGATGCTCTTGAGAGTCTGGTCGAGGCGCTGCACGCCGGACTGGAATTCGGGGGGAGTGAGGATGTCGATGTCCCAGCCGGTGAGGCGGGCGGCGAGGCGGACGTTCTGGCCGCGTTTGCCGATGGCGAGGGAGAGCTGGTCATCGTTGACGACGACGGTGGCGCGGCCGAGCTCGAAGCAGAGGGAGACTTCGGCGACTTCGGCGGGCTTGAGGGCGTTGCTGATGAGGATCTGGGAGGATTCGTTCCAGCGGACGATGTCGATTTTCTCGCCGCCGAGTTCATCGACGATATTCTTGATTCGGCTGCCGCGGACTCCGACGCATGCGCCGACGGCATCGACTTTGGAGTCGATTGAGGAGACGGCGATCTTGGTGCGATGGCCGGGCTCGCGGGCGAGGGCCTTTAGTTCGATGGTTCGCTCGCCGACTTCGGGGACTTCGCGCTCGAAGAGGCGGCGGATGAGTTCGGGGTGGGAGCGGGAGAGGATGATTTTGACGGCGCTGGGGGTGTCGCGGACTTCGAGGATGAGGGCCTGGACGCGCTCGCCGACGGCGTGATCTTCGCCGGGGATTTGCTCGCTCTTGGGCATGATGCCTTCGACGCGGACGAGGCTGACGATCATGGCGCCGCCTTCGAAGCGGGCGACGGTGCCGGTGACGATGGTGCCGACGCGGTCCTTGAATTCCTCGTAGATGCTGCCGCGTTCATCCTGGCGGATGAGCTGGATCATGACCTGCTTGGCGGTCTGGGCGGCGATTCGGCCGAGGGAGGTGAGGGGGATCATTTCGCCGTTGCGGTTGACGCTGATGTCGCCGTTCTGGCGGTCGAGTTTTACGGCGAATTCGGCGGTGTCTTCGGTGTTGAACTGTTTGCGCAGAGCGGAGGCGATGGCTTGTTCGATGTCGGTGTAGATCTGATCGCGATCAATGTTCTTGTCGCGAGCGATACCGTCGACGATTCTGAGAAGTTCCTGGTTGGCCATAAGAGTTTTTTCTTTCTATTAAATTGTTATTCAGTTGTCGGTGGCTGCCTCCGGTTGGCAGTCGGCCCGTAAAGCACTATTAAACAAATTGGGCCACCGAATCGGCGGCCCACCAAAGGATGCGAGAAAAAAACGCATCAAGCACTCATCCGAAATACCTCCGGATGGGCGTGGTGGCCGGGGCGGCATGTCCATGCTGTTGCTTATGCAAGGGCATGGGCGGGCTCGCTCTTAAGGCTCAGGTTCATCCCGGTCTCTCCGGGTTCGAAAAAGTGGATTTTTTGCAGATCGAGGTAAATCGTCTGCAAGGAATCCCGCTGGAGGCCGGCTTGCGCCTCCACCCGCCCGACCACGTGGTCGTGCAGAGCCGTGTGCATATACACGTCCATATCATTGCCAAGCGGCTCGATGACATTCAAGTGCATTTTGACCGCCGCATTCATATCGTTCTGACCATCGATGGGCCGGAGATGGAAATGCTCCGGTCGAATTCCCAGCACCACGTGCCGGTTTAAGGACTTCCGCATCGTGTCACGGAGGCACGAAGGAACGGGAAGAGTAAACCCGCCGCCGGGCATCGTCAATTCCCCATCCTGAATAGGGGGGCGATGGCCGTTGCCATTTCCATTGCTGGCCGCTGGCCCGCCGACGGGTTTGGCGATGACGAATTTTCCTTCTTCAAAGGCCATTTCTCCGCTCTTTCCGCCAGTTTCGCGGATTTGGCCATCAAAAAAGTTCATGGGGGGCATGCCGATGAAACCGGCCACGAACCGATTGACGGGATGATTATAGGTCGCAAGTGGGGTGTCGGCCTGTTGAATTTTTCCATCTTTCATGACGACGATGCGGTCGCCGAGGGTCATGGCCTCTTCCTGATCGTGGGTAACGTAGATGGTGGTGGTTTTGAGGCGGTGGTGGAGGCGTTTGAGCTCAGCGCGAGTGGTGACGCGGAGTTTGGCGTCGAGGTTGGAGAGGGGTTCATCGAATAAAAATGCGGCGGGTTCGCGGACGATGGCCCGGCCGACGGCGACGCGCTGGCGCTGGCCGCCGGAGAGGGCTTTGGGCTTGCGTTCGAGGAGGTGTTCGATGTCGAGGGTTTTGGCGGCCTCGATGACGCGCTGGTGGATTTGCGGCTTGGGGACGCCGCGGAGTTTGAGGGCGAAGGCCATGTTTTTGTAGACGGTCATGTGGGGGTAGAGGGCGTAGTTTTGGAAGACCATGGCGATGTCGCGGTTTTTGGGGGGGATGTCGTTGACGATGCGGTCGCCGATGCGGATTTGGCCGCCGGAGATTTCTTCGAGGCCGGCGATCATGCGGAGGGTGGTGGATTTGCCGCAGCCGGAGGGCCCGACGAGGACGACGAATTCCTGGTCGGCGATGGAAAGGTCGACGGAATCGACGGCTTTGACGTTGCCGGGGTAGAGCTTGGAGACTTTTTCGAGGGCTACACGTGCCATTGGGCTGTGACCGTCAGGAAATGCCGAGAATTCCAGTATACAGCGACGGGGGATCGGTGGGAAACAACATCATTTCGGCATGCGGCGACGGAAAAGCCAGCCCAGAAAGAACATAGGAGCAAATGACACGGGCTCGGGGATGGTGGCGACGAAAATGCCTGCTGAACCGTCAGTAAAGCTCAGCTCGAAGACTAATTGGCCGGCGTCGTTGAAGTAGGAATCGCCCAGGGTGGGGTCGGCGCCGCCCATAGTGTAATCGCCGAATTCCTTGATCGTGCGCATGTCGCCGCCGCCGACGTCGAAGGGGCTGCCTTGGCGGGCAATGAAAATCAGGTCGCCTTCGTGACTTCGCACCCAGAGCGAGTGATCGTTGGCGGTATTAACGCCCGGCCCTTGCAGCAACGCATAGAAGGCAACATCGCCGTCGTTGTTAAGGGTTGGATCAGCGATAAAGAACTTGAAGTAAATTTCGCCGCGGGGCGTTGTGGTGGCGACGGTCTGTGAGGTCAACAGCAGTTTTGGATTGGCGTATGGGCCAGTCCAGAGGCCCATGTCGCCGCCGGAAAATCCGCCGCCATCGAGGAAGCCGCGGAAGGCGATATCGCCGCGCTTGTTGAGAACCGGGACATAGTAGACGTGGCCCAGATTCACGTCGGAAGGTGCATCAGGAGCGTGTGATCCTTCGTGAGCGACAAGTTGGAGCGAATCGGGAGGGCCGGCCCAAATCGCGGTTTTGCTCCCGAAGACTCCCTCCTGATAAACACTGCCCGTGAATGCGATGACTCCGGCATCGCTGAAGCGGGGTTGCAAAAAATCTCTCAGAAGCAATCCAGGCGGCATTTGCGGCGCTTGCGAGTAGGTCCTGACAACAAGCTCGGTCGCATTACCGGATTTCTTCCAGATTCCAGAATAGCTGGGCGTAACTGCCGAAAAGATGGCGTCACCAGAGGAATTAATTGTCGGTGCGTCGATGATTCGAAAGAGTGGCGTGTTGTAGCCGACGTAGGTGAGGTCGGAGCGGGCGATTAAATCGAGCGATCCGGGTGTGCCCTTCCAGAGGCCGACGTCGTCGTGTGAAGTTACTTGCACGGCAAAAGCGACCGTTCCGGATGAGCTGATGACAGGGAGATAGCCCGGGCCGTGCCCGATGGCGGGATCGACGCCGGGAAGGGGTGAATCTTCGCGAACGAGAAGGTAGACCTGATGGCCGTAGGCGGACCAGATGCCAAGATCGTTGGAGGTGGTGATGCCCGGGCCGGTAAGTGAAGCCAAAAACGCGGCGTTGCCGTTGCCGTTAATGACGGGGTTGCAGTTGAAGCCAAAATAAACAGCGCCTCCTTCGACGCCCGGTGGGACGTCGCCCGCGCGTGCCAGAAGTTGCAGGGAATTGCCCCTGCCGGTCCAGATGCCGCGATTGTTGGCCGTGTCCACGCCCGGACCGGCAAGACTTGCTTCGAAAATCACATTTCCCGCATCATCAATTCGCGGGCGGCAGAAATCGCTGGGGGCGATGAAATTGGAGAAGGTGGTGCCGGGTGGAGTTTCATCCGCCTGGCGGCCGGAGAGGGCGATGGTGCTGTAATGTTGGGCGAAAGCTGATCTGACGGGGATTGAGAACAGAAGCGCGATGGCGGTGAGCCATAAAACAATCGATGTGAATGCGCGCATCCTCGCTCTCCCTTAGGTGCAGCATTTTCACTCTTTGTGGTCTACATACTACTTCGCCGCGCTAAGAATAATGTTGGCCATGATGGCCGTGGCGGATTTGGGTTCGTAGCCGTAGATGCCGTCGACGGGTTGGCCGACGAGGCCGACGCTGAGGTCTTCCTGGCTGAGGAAGACGCGGCCTTTGGCGGGGGTGGCCATGCGGAGGCGGGGGGATTTGATGTTGCCGAGGACTTTTTTGGCGAACTGGCGGTATTCGACCTGGCCGGGGGTGTCGGAGGCGCCGGCGTAGATGGGATCGTCGGCTTTGAGGACGTTGAAGGATTTGAGGCCAAAGATCCGGGTGAGGGTGGCTTCGGCGGCGAGGGCGAATTCGCCAGCGCCGCCGGTGGCATCGACGACGAGGGTGCCGCCGTCTTCGGCGAATTTTTTGAGCTCGGCTTCATCCCTGGGGGCGAGGCTGAATTTGGTGGTGCCGGTGATATGAGCGACGGGGAAGCCGGCGAGCTTGCCAGCGCCGAGCTTGAGCGACTCGACGGCGAGATCGGTCTGGTGCTGGTTGTGCATGACGGCGCTGAGGCGACGCCAGCCGCCGGGCTCGGGGTTCCAGTTGCCGGCATATTCGAGGCGGGCGACTTTGATGGTTTTTTCGGCCGCGCCGGGAGTGGCGGCGACGATGTAGGTTTCGCCTTTGTTGCGCAGATTTTTCTTATCGACGGAGTAGAGAAAAATGTCGGCCATGAGCTGGGCGAGGGGCTCGCGCTCGTTGCCCTGGAAGGCCTGGGTTTGCCAGCCTTTGCCGGGATCGGCCGTGGGAATCAGGAGCATCAGCTCGCGAGCGCCGTTGCCCAGGCCGAGGACGCTGGGGGGGAGCTTCCAGATTTTGCGGTGGTATTGCTGGTTGGTGTAGATGGGATGACCTTCGGGGAGCTCCTTGAATTCGTAGGGGAAGAGTTTGCTGCCGAGTTTTTTGAAGCTTTCGGAAAACGGGCGGCTCATGCAATCGGCGTGGCCGAGAATCAGGCCGCCGCCTTCGACGAATTGTTTGAGCTTGGCCTGTTGTTCGTCGGTGAAGTTGAGGGCTTCGCGGCCGGAGATCCAGAGGATGGGGGCATCGTGGAGGTCTTCGGATTTGGCGGCGTGGAGGTTGACGATCTGCCAGTTGAGGTCTCGTTCGACCTGTTTGCCGATCCAGCGGGTGATGTTGGCGACTTCGCGGGGGCGCTGGTTCCAGGTGGGGAGCTTTGGTTTGTCGCCGGCGGTATCGACGATGTAATCGAGCTTGTTCATGAGGACGGGGGCGCGGCCGCGGACGAGGAACATGAGGCCGAAGCCGGTGTTGGGGATTTTCTTGGCGTTGCTGTGGGGATCTTCGCCGCCCCAGGAGCCATCTTCAGCCTGTGAGCGCACCAGATAGTCAGCGCCGACCTGGTACCAGTCCTGGTCGCCGAAATATTTGTAGCCGCTGGCGACGCCGACGCGCTCGATGCCGTAGAGGGAATAAAAGGGATTGCCCTCGAACTTTTTGAAGTTGGCGCTCATCCAGCGGAGGGCGCGTTCGATGTGCTCGTTCTTGACGTTGCCGATGCAGTTGAGGCCTTCCATGGAATGGACGTAGTCCTGGGTGATGAAGAGGGTGGCGAGGCCGGCGGCGGTCATGGGGACGGTGGAGGATGGATCGCCTTCGTGGAATCGGTAGGACCAGCCGCCATCGTCGTTTTGCTGCAACTGCCAGGCGCCCTCGGTGATGCGCCAATAGTCGCCGGGGATTTCGATGTTCATCTGGTTGAGGGCCCACATGGCCAGCACGCCGTATTGGCTGACGCTGTGGTCATACCAGCCTTCGCCGATGGATTTGCCGTTGGCGAAGGCGTAGGGAAACATGCCCTTGGTGAAGGGGCCGCGCTTGTGGACGGCCTCTTTGAGGAGCTGGAGATCCTCGAAGGCTTTTTCTTTCACGCCGGGCAGGTTTTGGGTCATTTGCCAAACCTGGCAGCGGAAGCCGAGGGCGTAGATGCCGTGGATGTCGGCCTTGATGAGCCAATCGAGTGATTCCTTGATACGCGGGTCCTGGGGGCTTTCCTTGGCGTAGAGGAGGGCGCAGGTGGCGAGGGAAGAGAGGCCGCCCCACTGCCAGCCTTCGACGGTGTGGGCTTCGTCTTTGCTGCGGCTGCCGGAGACTTCCCAGTTGCCGCCGGACTGCTGGGTGTAGATGTAGGCGATGGCTTTTTTGACGGCTTCGTCGACTTGCTCGGGGGTGGCGGCGGAGGCGCGGTGGTGAATGGAAAGGGTGAGAGCGGCGGCGAGGAAGGCGAAGAGGACGCGGCGGCGGCGATGCATCATGATGTGCGGCTCCTTGGAGTATCGCGATCCCCCACGGCTGTGCAGCGGCACTGGCAGCAAGCTGCCAGTGGCACCAAAAAATGCGGTGTGCTGAAGCACACCCTACATGGGTGCAAGTGGCAGGGACATATTATGCGCGCGGGTGGGGAAATAGAAGCGGGAAATGGGGATGTCAGCGGGGTCGGCGCATGGCTTGGACCATGGCGGCGACGACCTGATCGCGGGCGGCGGCGAGGGTGGCGGAGAGTTTGAGGCCGGAGGCGCGGGCGTGGCCGCCGCCGCCGAATTGCTCGGCAAAACGGGCGACATCGACCTGGCCTTTGCTGCGGAGGCTGATGCGGATGGGGCTGTTGTCGAGGGGCTCGGTGATGAGGATGGCCACTTCGACGGTGGCAATCTGGAGAGGGATGTTAATGAGGTTTTCGGTGTCGGGGACGTTGGCTTTGGTTTCCTGGAAGTCGCGCTTGGTGACGGTCATGACGGCCAGACGGCCGTCGGCAAGGAGCTCGAGGGAATCCTGGACACGAGTCTGGAGGGCGACGCGCTCGGCGCGTTCGTTTTGATAGAGGGCCTGGTAGATGCGGTCGGTGTCGACGCCGAGTTCCATTAGTTTTGCGCCGAGGCGGAGGGTTTGGGGGCGGGTGTTGGAGAATTGGAACCAGCCGGTGTCGGAGACGATGGCGACGTAGAGGCTGGTGGCGATGGAGCGGTCGAGGGGGATTTTCCAGCGATCCAAAAGTTCGGCGACGATCTCACCGGCGGCGGCGGCGGAGCTGTCGACGAGTTTGACGTCGGCCCATTGTTCCTGGGTGAGATGGTGGTCGAGGACGATTTTGGGTTTGGGCCAGTTGGCGAGGCGGTCGGAGAGGCCGGGGAGTTGGGACCAGGTGCCGGTGTCGACGACGAGGAGGGCGTCGTAGTGATCGAGGTTGAGGTGGGAAGGGATGCCGGCTTCGGCGTCGATGTGAGAAACGCCGTGGTCGTTGAAGAGGAAGGCATATTTGCGGGGGAGGTGGCTGAGGAGGAGGATTTCGGAGTCGATTTTTATTTTGCGGAGGGCGAGGGCCATGGCGGCGGAGGAGCCGAGGGCATCGCCGTCGGGACGGACGTGGGTGGTGATGAGCACCTTTTTGGAGGGGCGGAGCTTGTCGATGACTTGTTGATATGAGTCGGGCATAGAAGAATGGTGCGGCGAGCCGCACCCTACATGGAGGTCAGGGTTGCTGCGGTGTTGATGTCCTTGTGCAATTGGCGTTTGAGGGATTCCACTCCATTAAATTTAAGCTGGTCGCGGAGCCAGTCTAACAGTTCCACGCGCAATGTCTGGCCATAGAGATCGCCGGAGAAGTTGATGAGGTGAACTTCGACCTGGCGGGCGTGGTCGCCGAAGGTGGGGAGGTTGCCGATGCTGATGGCGGCGGAGTAGGTTTGGCCGGCGATTTCGCAACGGCCGGCGTAGACGCCGTCGGCGAGGATGAGCTGGTCTCCGCAGTTGAGGTTGGCGGTGGGGACGCCGAGCTTGTGGCCGCGTTTGTGGCCTTCGATGACTTTGCCTTCCAATTCATACGGCCGGCCGAGGCAGATGGCGGCGTCGCGAGCGCGGCCGTTGGCGATGAGCCAGCGAATCAGCGAGCTGGAGACAGGGACGATGGAGAGGTCGAGCAGAGTGGCGTCGACGCCATCGGCGATGTGGAGTTTGACGGGGCTTTGCGCGGACCATTCCTTGAGTTTTTCGATGGTGCCAGCGCGGCCGCGGCCGAAGTTGAAGGAGCCGCCTTCAACGAGCCAGGAGGGTTTTACATCGTCGCGGAGAAGGCGCCAGAATTGCTCGGCGGTGAGATTCAGCACGGCGGGCTCTGGGGGTAGAATGACGAGGTGGCTGACGCCGGCCTGGGCGAGAAGCTCGGCTTTGCGCTGAGGAAGAGTGAGGCGGGGTGGGACGGCCTGGGGGCGGAGGACGGTCAGGGGGTGTGGCTCGAAGGTGACAACAGCGAGCGAGGCATGATTCTGAGACGCGAGCATCCGAGAAGTTTGTAGAATGCGGTGGTGGCCGAGATGGATGCCATCGAAGTTGCCAATGGAGATTATCGCACCGTGCGGGAGGCGGCGCAGGCCATCAATTCCGTGTAGAGTCTCCATCGGTGCTCCACAAAACGCCGATGCATTGTAGCGGGATGGGGCACACTGCAAACTGGTGAGACCATGGCGGCAGCGCTGCGAGTCGATAATCTTCAGAAGAGCTATGGTCGCAACAAGGCGGTCAATGGGATCAGCCTGGAAATCGGCCGGAAGGAGATTTTCGCGCTGCTGGGGCCCAATGGGGCGGGGAAAACGACGACGATCGAGTGCATCATCGGGCTGAGGTCGGCGGACCTGGGGACGGTGGAGGTTGGGGGGATCGATGCCAAAACATATCCGCGGCAGGTGAAGGACCAGTTGGGGGTGCAGCTCCAGGAGACAGCGCTGCACGACAAGATCACGCCGCTGGAGGCGCTGCGGCTGTTCGCATCGTTTTATTCGAGTCCGGGCGATCCGTGGAAGCTATTGAAGCAGTTTTCGCTACAGGACACAGCGCACGCCAAATATGACACGCTTTCGAGCGGTCAGAAGCAGCGGCTGGCGGTGGCGCTGGCGATGGTCAATCGGCCGATGGTTTTGCTGCTGGATGAGCCGACGGCGGGGCTGGACCCGCAGTCGCGGCGGGAGTTGCAGAAGATCATCCGCGATCTGCGCGACGAGGGGCGATCGGTTTTGATCACCACACATTACATCGACGAGGCTGAGCTGCTGTGCGACCGGGTGGGGATTATCGACAGGGGCAAGATGATCGCGCTGGGAACGCCGGAAGAGCTGGTGGCGAAGGCGCGGACGCTGCCGAGCATCATCGCCAAGACTTCGCGCCCGCCGAGTTTGGAGAAGCTCAAGCAGTTCGCCGGAGTGCAGCGGGCGGAGCTGGGATATGGCGGCTGCACGATGCACACGTCAAATATCAGCCAGACGATCATGGAGCTGGTGGGTTATCTACAGGCGGAAAGGATCGAACTGTGGGATATCAGCATCCATCGGCCGTCGCTGGAAGACCTGTTCCTCGAACTGACCGGGCGGGAAATTCGAAATTGAACTCCACACGCGGCTTCGTCCAACATCTGCTGATCAGCCTGCGGCTGAACTTCCGCAACCCGATGGCGGTGGTGATGGGGTACCTGTTGCCGGTGATATTCCTGCTGGTGTTCGGGGCGTTTATGAATACCGAGCGGTATAAAATGTCGGATCAGCTCGGGCAGTTGCTGACGATCAGCATTCTGGGCGGGGCGTGCTTTGGGCTGCCGATTGCCTTTGTGAGCGAGCGCGAGCGCGGGGTTTGGCGGCGATACAAACTGACGCCGATGCCGACGCGGAATTTTGTGATCAGCCTGATCGTTGCGCGATATTTTCTGGTGCTGACGGCGGGAATTCTTCAGATCGCGCTGGCGATGATAATTTACAAGACGCCGATGCCGAAGCATCCAATACAACTGCTGATCGCGTTTACGCTGGCCACTTTTGCGTTTGTGGGACTTGGGCTGATCATTTCGATGGTGGCCAGCAGCACGACGGCGGTGCAGGCGTGGGGGCAGGCGATTTTTTTGCCGATGTTGATCATTGGCGGGGTGGCGATTCCGCTGCGGATGCTGCCGAAATGGGGGCCGCACGTGGCGGCATTTTTGCCGGGGCGGTATGCGGTTCATGCGATGGATGCAGCGGTGCGCAAAAACGGGATTGTGGGGGATTGGTTTGCGCTGCTGGCGCTGTTCATGATCGGGGCGGCGGGATTTCTGGCGGGGGTGAAGCTGTTTCGGTGGGAGAACAGTCAGAAAATCGGGGCGAAGGCATGGAATTGGCTGGCGGTGGCGGTGGGGATGTGGGTGGTTGTGGGGATATTGGCGGAGTTGCTGGGCAAGGTGAATAAGTTTTGATGCACGGGCAGGATGCCCGTGTTACGTGAACGTGCAATCCTTTTCCAGGGCGGATCTCAACCTGGTTTCGTATTCCTCGGCGGAGATTTCGATGCAGCCGAATTGGCGGAGGTGAGGGGTGGAGGCCTGGGAGTCGAGGAGTTGATAGCCGCGGTCGCGGAGACGCTGGACGAGGTGGACCAGAGCCACTTTGCTGGCATCGCGGACGTGGTGAAACATGCTCTCGCCGAAAAATGCGCCGCGAATGCTCACGCCATAGAGCCCGCCGGCCAGTTCGCCGTGACGCCAGACCTCGACGCTGTGGGCGAGTTTCATTTCGTGGAGAGCCAGGTAGGCCTGGATCATCTGATCGTTGATCCAGGTGCGGCCGGTGCGGGCTTCCATGCAGGAGCGCATGACTTTTTCGAAGTTGTGGTTGATGCGGAGCTCAAAATCATTGCGGGGGCCGCGGAGAAATTGGGCGAGAGAGTGGGGGATGTGAAACTGGTCGAGAGGAAGAATGCCGCGGGGGTCGGCGGTGTACCAGCGGATCTTGCCGTCGGCGTCGGCCATGGGGAAGACGCCGTTGCAGTAGGCTTCGATGAGTGTTTGCGGATCCAGGCGGGGCATGCACTGGATTATAAGGTTACCTGGCCGGCGCTGTGGCGGGGGTTTTGATGCGCGGAGCGGCCGGGCCACGCGGAGCTGGGGAGTTGAACCATTCACGAATCTGCTGCATCTGATCGGCGGAGAGGATGGTGGTGACGTCGGTGCAGCGCTTGAGAAGGACGGCCTTGGCCTCGGCGAGATGCTTTTGGGCGGCCGACTCGACGGCGCGGGAAAGCTCGTCGGCGGCGGCATCTTTTTCGGTTTGCGGGGCTTTGAACCAGTTGGCGAAGAGCTTGTCGAAATCGGTTTTTTCGGCGGCGGTGAGGGCGGCTTGATAAGTCATCGCTTCAATTTTGGCGCGTTGATCGGCGGTGAGGGCGATGCGCTGGGCGAGGGCGGGATATTGCATGGGGCGACCGGCGAGGATTTGGGTTTCCCATTGGCCGGGCGTGACCCAGGAGCGGGCATCTTCGTATTCGATGATGGAGTCGTATCCGCCGGGCTGTTTGGGGATGCCATAAACGACGACGCCGCCGTGACGGGCACGAATACGGCCGGAAAGGGAGCGGCTGACGCTGGCGACGGATACGGGACCGGCAGGATTGTTGCCGCGGCCATTGAAAATGTTGGGGCCGCCGCGTCCGCCGAAAAGGGGAGGGGAGACGGGGACGCTTTCGACGGCGATGTTGCTGCGATCCTGCCAGACGAAGCGATAGAGGGCCCAGGCGGAGCCGGCCAGGAGAAGCAGGACGGCGAGGCCGGCGACCCAGGTGGGCAATTTGTTGGTTGGTTGGGGAGTGGTTTGAATCAACTGATTAATCCGCCTTCGAGCCCTATTTTACAGTAACGCCAAAAAGAAAGCGGCCACGATGGCCGCCTGAATTGCCTGGAAACAAGCCAGCCTACCGAGATAGACGTCTGGGCTGGCGGTTTATTACATCAGCCGGCCGGGGGAGGAGGGGGTTAAGGAGGAGCGACAACCGGGTCCCAGGGGTCCATTCCGGCTTCGGCTTCTTTTGGGGCCTTGGAGATGACCGAGCCGTCGAGCATGAGATAGTTGGAACCGAGCTGGATGCCGTGGCGATATTTCTCGACCAGCCGCCAGAAATCGGTGGAGCCGCTGACGGGGACACCGGTGGTGGTGTCCATTTTGTATTCCATGTAGTAGTCGCCGAAGTCGGATTTCTTTTCGCCCATGAGGACGATGTCGGAGGTGGAGAGGCCGCGCTCGCCGGTTTTGCCGACGCGAATCCTGCGCTGGAGGACGTGGTCGTTGAGAATGTAGGAATGTTCTTCCTGCGGGTGGTCGTCGGCGGGGCAGAGCATGGTGGGCGGATTCCAGACGGCGGGTTTGAAGACATAGACCGGCCAGCGCTTGTCGCGGGGGAGGCCGGGGTTGTCGCCGAGGCCCATTGGCGCGTACCAGCCATTGTTGTCGTTGGAGTACATGTACATGAACATGTAGTTGGTGCGCAGGTTGGCCTTGCAGGTTGTGCTGAGGGCCTGGCGGCGTGAGTTGGCCACGGCGGGGATCAGCATGCTGATGAGCAGGGCAATGATTGCGATCACCACGAGCAACTCGACGAGAGTGAACGCGGAACGATGTTGGCGGGTGGTTTTCATGACCGAGCGCCCTTTCCTTCCATTGGTTGCGCGAGAGTTCATATTCCTTCCATCGAATGGGTCATCCCTGAACCATTATTTTTTCGGACGTGGCTGTCAGTCCACTCTTATAGACGCACACGTGGGCGTTATGTTTCGGACAATTCGGTCGCAGGATGCCGTTCTTAAATACACCCGACGCTCGGATCCTGTTGCGGCGTCGTGACTTGGGACGGAAACTGTCATTCCCGTCACCTTCATTTGACCATACCAGAGCGGAGGAGTGCAAGGGGGTAGAAGGTGTCGCGCCAGCGGATGCCGCCCTGGCGCAGGGTGGTGAAAATCGAATTCCAAAGAACACCCGCGATGATCGGACCGGCGATGGGGGCCAGGAGAGCTGGCCAGAGACGCCATCGGTTTTTGGCGGCCTGGACTGAAGCGATGAGGATGGGGAGGGGAAGGCCGATGGCGGCGAAGAAGGCGGAAGGGGCGGGGAGATAAAAGAGGGCGAGAATGGGGATGGCCCAGAGAGAGCCGAGGAAGAGGGTGAGGAGGATGGCGAGGGGGAGGCTGAAATTGATGCCGGCCCACATATTTTTTTCGAGGGCGCGTTTGAGGCCGGGGATGGTGGCGGCCCAGTCGCATTCGACGACATCATCGCCGATGAGGGCGCGGGATTTTAGATTGGCGCGGCGGACGAGCAGGCCGAGCTTCATGTCGTCGGCGACTTCGAGACGGAGGGATTCGTGGCCGCCGATTTTTTTGTAGGTGTCAGCACGGATGAGGTTGAATGCGCCGATGCCGGCCATGGAGTTGGGACAGTCGCGATTGGCGCGGCCGAGGTGGACGTTCATGATCAGATGGAACATGAGCATGACGGATTGATAGAGGGCGGTGGGTTTCTGGTTGTCGGGGAGATGTTGGCGGGGGGTGAGGGTGAGGGGCTGGACATTCAGCGATTGGGCGGCGGCGATGGCGCGGGGGGCGGCGTCGGGGGAGAGCCAGATGTCGCCGTCGGTGAAGAGGAGCCAGTCGCCGGTGGCGGATTGAGCGCCAACGTGCATGGCGTGACATTTGCCGATCCAGTTTGCGGGGAGAGTTTCAATGGTGATGGTTTTGAGGCGGGGGAATTCGTGGGTGAGTTGGTTGAGGATTTGGGGGGTGGCGTCGCGGGAACGATCGTTGACGACGATGAGCTGGAGATCGACGCCTTGCTGGGCGAGGACCTGGCGGACGGTTTTTTCGATGCGGGCGGCTTCGTCGCGGACGGCGATGATGACCGAAAGCGTTGGTGGAGGCGCTGGGAATGATTGGAGAGTGGGGATACGCTTGAGGGAGAGCACCGATCGCAACAATTCGGCGGCGGCCAACGCCCACAGTGCGCCGGTGGTCCAGAAAATGATTTGCAGGATGAGCCAGGGCATTCGAGCGTGCGGCTATGCGACCTGGGAGGGCTCTTCGTCGGCCACTTCTTCTATTTTCGCCCTGGCCTGAAGCGAGCCGACCAGTTCGCGCATTATTTCCTGGCGGCGCTGTTGAAGCCAGAGGTTGCGGACGTCGGGTTGGACGTCGTCGAAGGGTTTGGCGGCGGATGGCTTGTGGCCGGTGAGTTTGACGATGTGAAAGCCGACGCCGGAGGCGAAGACGGGGCTGATTTCGTCGATGTTCATGGAAAAAGCCACCAGCTCGAATTCCTCGGGGAGCTGGCCACGGCTGAAGAAGCCCAGGTCGATGAGGTCCTGGCCGCGGTCGGAGTGTTGGCGGGCCATTTCGTCGAAGTCCGCGCCGTCGAGAAGCTGGCGGCGGATTTCGCGGAACTGGTTATAGACCTCATCGCGCTGTTCAGCTCGGGGCGGGGATTTGGAGATATGAGAGGCACGGATTTCCTCGGGACTCATGAAGACGGAGAGGTGTTGCTGATAAAAATCGCGGAGGGCATCGTCGGCCGGCTCGGGGAGATCGGCGCAGAGGGCATCGATCATTTTTTCGACACGGAGATTGATGGAGATGTCGTTTTTGATCTGGTCGGCCTGGTCGGGGGTTGCGCCCATGTTCACATAAAAGCGCTTTTCGCCGCCGTGTTCCTGCTTGAGCTTGTCGAAAGCGGTTTCGATCTCGTCGGCGGCGGGGGCGGGGGTGGTGTTGAGCGCTTCCTGGGTCAGAAGCACACGGGCGATAATATTTTGCCTGGCGTAGCCACGGAATTCCTCATCGCGTTCGCAGCAGGAGACGTTGCCCTGGCGCTCGTGATAGGACTTGATGCCGGCGAATTCGGCCCCCAGGAGGGCTTCATCGACGCGCTGGCCGTTAATAATCAGGGCCATGGGCGGCTCCTTTGGCTAATCATGGTCCGACATTCTATCTCAATTCCGGATTAAGATCGCACATCAGCCCCCCGCCCCCTCTGGCCGATATCTCTGCTTAGGAGAAGCCAGAAAATGATACTGCGAACGATTTCGATTGATAATGATGGCAGTGTCCGCGTCGCCGCGGATGGGCCGCTGACATGCCGGAGTTTCAAGGGCGGGCCTGATAATCCGCTTCAGACGCTGCTGGGAAGCGGGTGGGCGAGGCGAAAAATTTTGCTCGATCTGCGTAAGGCGGATTACTTTGACTCCTTCGCGCTGGGGTGGCTGATCAATTGCCATCGCGAGCTGTCGACCAATGGGGGGATGATGCTGCTGCACTCGGCATCGCCGAAGGTGTGCCAGTTTCTGCGGTTGCTGAAGCTGGAGACGATTCTTCCCATCTACGACAGTGAGACGACAGCGCGGGCGGCCGTCAGCAGGAACGCAGCATGAGCAAAACCATTACCTCCCCCATCGTCGATATCGCCGGTCTGCCGGTTGAAGAGGCCGTGGCGAAGCTGATTGGATATGCCAGCACGATTTCGGCCAGCGATCTTTTTCTGATCAGCGAGCCGGATGGGCTGAGCGTGCAGGTGCGGCAACTGGGACATGTGAAACGGGTGACGCAGGTGGGGCTGGAGCAGGGGCGGCGGTTTATCTCGCACGTGCGGGCGTGTGCGGGGATGGATGTGACGGAAAAGCGGCGGCCGGTGGATGGGCGATGGGTTTATGAGCCGGAGGAGGGAGGCGTTATCGATCTGCGGATCAGCTCGATCCCGACGATTCATGGAGAGGACCTGGCGATTCGGCTGGCGGTGCGTGCATCGCATCTGCTGACGCTGGAAAATCTGGGGCTGATCAGCGAGCAATATAATGCGCTGTGCGAATTGCTGGATACGCCCAGCGGATTGATCCTGATGACGGGGCCGACGGGATCGGGGAAGACGGCGACGCTGTATGCGTGCTTGATGAGGCTCAACGATGGGCGGCGGAAGATTAATACAATCGAGGACCCGATCGAATACAGCCTGGATGGACTGCGGCAGTCGCAGGTGAATCCGGCGATCGATCTGGGATTTGCACAACTGTTTCGCAGCGTTTTGCGGCAGTCGCCGGATGTGATCATGCTGGGGGAGATTCGCGATGCGGAGACGGCCGACACGGCGGTGCGGGCGGCCAACAGCGGGCATTTGGTGATGGCGACGGTGCATGCGCCGACGGCGGCGGGGGCGATTCAGAGCATGCGGGCGCTGGGGGTGAATTCGCATTTTCTGTCCACAGCGCTGCGGGGAGTGGTGTCGCAGAGACTGGTGAGGACGTTGTGTCCTACTTGCAAGGTGACTTTTGATTTGAGCGCTGCGCCGCACACGTTTGATGAGGTGAGGCGCTGGCTGGCGCCGGGAGAGGGACGGGAATTGTTTGCAGCGCCGGGGTGCGATCATTGCGGGGGAGCGGGATATACAGCGCGGACGGGATTGTTTGAGGTGATGCCGATCACGCGAAGCCTGCGGGAGCTGATTTCGGAGGGGCACTCGACGGGTGACATCAAGGCGCGGGCGGTGGAAGAGGAGATGATCGAGTTCCGCCAGGTGGGGCTGATCAAGATTGCACAGGGTCAGACGAGCATCGAGGAAATCCTGCGAATGGTTCCGATGGAGCATCTGGAAGATGAAGGGCCGCGCGGTGAGACGCGACGGCGCAAACCGAGGAGTCCGAGGGCCGCCATCAGCGCGGCGAAGGATGGCTCGGGCGCGTTTATCGGCCCGAATGCCGGGGGCGGCATTGCCGCGGTCTGACCCGAGAAGGCCTGATCGATCAGGAAAAAATCGTCAGCATTAATAGAGCCGCTGTAGTCCAAGTCGCCGTTGCGCCAGCCGGTCAGGTTCTGCGCGAAGCCGGCGTCGATGCCGCCGTGGCCGCGGCTGCCGTTGTCGTTGGGGATTGGCTGCTGGGGCAAAAGAAGAAGGGATCTCTGCGATGGTCGCAGAGATTCCTTCGTTAGTCCTGGGTGAATATCAGGGCTTCAGTCTGTAGGTGATCACGATCTGGTCAAACTTGGTTGAGTCGTCTTCGTAGTTGTCAGTTTGGATGGCGTAATTGTTGAACTGGGTGTTGGACACGGCCGCACCGCCTTTGGGCTTGACGGTCATAACCAACTCGTGCTTGGCATCGACCCGGAAGCGGCCGATGTTCTGGCTGCTGAAGGAGATGCCCCAGTGTTCGAAGAAATCTCCCAAGGTAAACACCCGGGCCGTGCCACCGCTGGTGGGGGTGTTGTGGAAGTGGAGTTGCATGCCGCGCACGTCATCGGTCTGCGGCGGTGTCTGGTGCGAAGGCAAATCATGGGTGTGGACCACCGGCTCGCCGTTAAACTGGCCGACGAAATCGGGGATCACCATGTCGTTGCCGTTGATGTTGATTTTCAGGAAGGCGTGTTTGTGCTGACTGTAAGGCGTGGCGGAATTTTCATCGACCGGGCCGGTGACGTCGTCTGCGGGAATGATGTTGCTGGTGTCCGTCGTGTCGGTAATTGTGTCGCCATCCCCGGTGCCGACCTCATAGTGATTGGCGGTATTGTCGCGCCCGCGGATGTCGGTGACGTCGACGCCAGCGCCGCCAGTGAGCACATCGGCGCCGCTGATATCGTTATTAAGATCGCTTTCGGTTCCGCTGAGCAGCCAATCGTTTCCGGCGCCGCCGTTTAGAGTGTCGCTCTCGCCGATATCGGCCGGCCTAGTGGCATTTTTGGCCCAGATCGTGTCTTCATCATCGCCGCCGAGGGTGTCGTTGCCGGCGTCGCCCGAGATATTGTCGCGGCCGGCTCCGCCGTAGACCTGGTCATCTCCGCCTCGGCCTCTAATGCGATCGTTGCCTGCGCCGCCCGTGATCAGGTCGCCAGCGCCACCGCCGACGATATTGTCATTGCCGGCGCCGCCCTGGATGACGACATTGAGCAATTGTCTGTTGACGACATTGATCTTGTCGTTACCGGCTTTGCCGTCGATGTTGATCGAGTTTACGCTTGAGCGGGCGAAACTCCTGGTGGCATTGTTGAGGTGGACGACGATGTTCGCGCCGGCGAGCTGGACGCGGATGTTATCGGCTCTAGCGGAACCATCCACGGTCAGGACACCGCCTGAAAGGGTTGCGGCCAGCAGTTGGCGGGATTCCAGTTGTTCGATTGTGCTCGCGGTGAATGGCGAGCGGGCGGGACGACGGCGGGCTTTCATGAGATCTCCTGAAAAATGGGCTGCGTGCGCGAATCCGTTTTTGCGTTCATTGGGTCCTCCTCCTCCGGACGAGCCGAACCGTTCGGCAAAATCCTGTGACCCTTGAGTTCGTCCGCATCGTAGAGCGCCCTCAGCAATTCTTGGAACGGGCAATTTTTCCAATTTTTCTTAGGGAAATACGGGACGGTTTTGCGGGGGCGGGGATTCGCTACAGAAGGGCCCGCTCACTTGCCCGGATGGGCCATGGGGATGCGATGAGCGTTGAGCCAGGTCGCCGCCGCGCCAATGACGTTGATGTCGTCGGGGAACGCGGAGCGCTCGATCTGCACGCGCGAAAGGGTTTCGGGAAATGAAGCGAACTCGTCCACGGCCTGAATAATGCCGGGGCGAAGGAGTTCCATGGTGGCCGATGCGCCGCCGCCGATGACAATTTTTTCAGGATTGAAAGTGTCGATGAGATTGGCGATGGCGCGGCCGAGATATTGGCCGACGATGAAGAAAGTTTTTTTCGCCGCGGGATTGCCGGCGCGGGCGGCGTCGGCAAGGGTGCGAGTGTCGACGCGTGTTCCTCCGGCGGCGGAAGCCGCCCCTACGTCGCTGGCGATGCGGGCGATGCCGACCGCGCCGGCGTAGGCTTCGAGGCAGCCGGTTTTTCCGCAGGCGCAGGGATGGCCGGCGGTGAATTCCACCTTCACATGTCCCAGCTCGCCGGCCGCATTGTCAGCGCCTTGAAGAAGATGCCCGTCGGCGACGACGCCGCCGCCGACGCCGGTGCCGAGGGTGAGCAGGACCAGGTTGTTGATGCCTTTGCTGGGACCGAAAAGAAACTCGCCCAGGGCGGCGGCGTTGGCATCGTTCTGAATCTCGACATCGAGGCCAAGCATCGCCTGGAGCGTATCGCGCAGCGGAAAACCCGGGAGATGCGGGAGATTGGGGGATTTTCTAACCGTGCCTGACTTGGGATCGATCAATCCGGGGCAGCCGACGCCCACGCCGAGGATGGGCTGGTCCACTTCGGCGATGAGTTTTTGGGTTGCCTCGGCGATGCGCTTCACCATGATCTCGGCCGGATCGTTGGCGATGGTGGGGATGGAAGTTTTCTTCAGCACGGCGAACTGCTCGCCGGTGCGGATGATGCCGATCTTGACGTTGGTTCCGCCGATGTCGATGCCGATGAGGCAATCCATTGAAGACTCCTCTGCCAGTTCACCACAAATGTAAGTCAATCCGGCTCAATCTGGAACTCCAGCCGAAAAAACTGGTCGCGGCATGGAAATCGCTGCTGACATATCTCATAATGAGATGGAAGATGCAGCTTATTAATGAAAAGCTGATTGCACGTTTCCGACGAAAGCATCCGGACTCGATCTCTTGGCTGGAAAACTGGCTGAAAGTGACCCGAGAAGCAGAATGGCG
>JBGPEF010000012.1:0-24325 GCA_041482675.1 Tepidisphaeraceae bacterium
CAAGTCCTGGTCGGGACGGTTGGCGGGGCGGCGACGGGGACCGTCGATTATGCGAGGGATATCAAGCCGATTTTGGCGGAGAATTGTTTTGCGTGTCATGGGCCGGATGAGGCGAAGAGGAAGGGGGGGTTGAGGCTGGATGTGAAGGGGGAGGCGATGAAGAAGTTGAAGAGTGGGGAGGTGGCGATTGTGCCGCATGAGGTGGGGAAGAGCGCGATGGTGGCGCGGATCACGACGGGGGATGAAGATGATCATATGCCGCCGGCCAAAAGCGGGAAGACGCTGAGGGTGGAGCAGATTGAATTGATTAAGAAGTGGGTGGAGCAGGGGGCGGTGTGGAAGGAGCACTGGTCATTTATTCCGGCGACGCGGCCGGCGCGGCCGGGGGTGAGGGATGGGAAGTGGGCGCGGAATGAGATTGATTATTTTATTTTGAATCGGCTGGAGGCGGAGGGGATGCGGCCGGCGGGTGAGGCGGATAGGGCGACGTTGATAAGGAGGGTGACATTTGATTTGACGGGGTTGCCGCCGACGATAGCGGAGGTGGAGGCGTTTTTGGCGGATGGGTCGGAGGGGGCTTATGAGAAGGTGGTGGATCGGTTGCTGGCGTCGCCGCATTATGGGGAGCGGATGGCGCAGCAGTGGCTGGATTTGGCGAGGTATGCGGATACGAACGGGTATCACATTGATAATCACCGGGACATGTGGAAGTGGCGGGAGTGGGTGATCGAGGCGTTTAATTCGAACAAGAAGTTCGATCAGTTCACGGTGGAGCAACTGGCGGGGGACTTGCTGCCGAATGCGACGTTATCGCAGAAGATCGCGTCGGGGTTCAATCGGAATGTGATGGTGAATTTTGAGGGTGGGGCCGATCCGGAAGAGTATTTAACGAAATATATCGTGGACCGGGTGCAGACGACATGCACGGTGTTTTTGGGGGTGACGATGCAGTGCGCGGAGTGTCATGACCACAAGTATGACCCGTTCACGCAGCGCGAGTTTTATCAGATGTACGCGTTTTTCAATAATGTGCCGGAGATCGGGCTGGATGGGTCGAAGACGAATCCGGTGCCGAGTATTCAAGTTCCGACGGGTGAGCAGGAGAAGCAACTGAAGGAGATCAAGGAGAAGATTGCGGCGGTTGACGGGAAGATGAAGGCGCCGAATGCGGAGATGGATTTGGCGCAGGCGGGTTGGGAGAAGACGCTGGCCGAGGAGGCGCAGAAGAGCGCGACGGCGGTGGCGGCGGTGTGGAGGTTTTTGGAGCCGACGAGATTACTTTCGCGCGGGGGATCGACGTTGACGAAGCAGACGGATGGGTCGGTTTTGGCAACGGGGACGAATCCGGATTCGGATGTTTATGAGTTTGATGCCGCGGCGGCGGGGACGGTGGCGGCGATCAGGCTGGAGGCGATACCTGATGACTCTACGGCGACGAAGGGGACGGGGAGGGCGGATAATGGGAATTTTGTGCTGACGCATTTCAAGGTGGATGTGCAAAGCGGGGCGGAGGTGGCCAAGCGGGAGCCGCTGACGTTTGGGATGGCGGTGGCGGATTATGCGCAGGCGAATTTTCCGATCACGAATGCGATTGATGCGGATGTGAAGAGCGGGTGGGCGGTGGATGGGAATGTGAGGAAAGAGGGGAGGCAGGCGGTGTTTGTGTTGGCGCAGCCGATCGTGCTGACATCGGATCAGGAATTGAAGATTCGGATCAAGTTTGAGTCGATTTTTGCGCGGCATGCGATTGGCAGATTTCGGCTGGCGGTGGCGGCGGATAAGAATGCAGCGCTGTCGTCGGCGACGCCGAAATTGAGCGAGTGGTCGTTTATTGGGCCGTTTGTTGCGCCGGATGCGAAGAATCCGCTGGATGAGCCGTTTGCGCCGGAGAAAGAGATTGAGCTGACGAAGAAATATAACGAGGGGAAACTGGCGTGGACGACGCAGCGGAAGTGGAAGGATGGGGTGGTTAATAACACGCTGCCGGATGTGGCGAATGCGGCGAGTTATTTGTATCGGACGATTGAGGTGGCGAGTGCGCGGCCGCTGGCGGTGTCGCTGGGGAGTGATGATGGGATAAAAGTCTGGCTGAATGGGAAATTGCTGTTGACGGATAATGCGGCGCGGGGGGCGGCGGCGGATCAGAATAAATTGGATCTGCCGTTGGTGGCGGGGGTGAATAAGCTGTTGATCAAGATTTCCAATTTGGGGGGGCCTTCGGGGTTTTATTTCAAGGCGCAGGATGGGGTGTTTGGGCGGCCGGCGAATATTGAGAGGATCGTGGGGATTGAGGTGGGGCAGAGGAGTGCGGCGGAGAAGGAGGAGCTGAGGAAATATTATCGGGAGAATGTTTCGCCGCAGTTTGCGAAGATCAAGGAGGAATTGGCGGGGTTGAAGAAGTCCGAGGAGACGCTCAATGGGGCGATTCCGATGACGATGGTGATGCAGGACATGCCCAAGCCGCGGGAGACGAAGATGCTGATGCGGGGGGATTTTCGGAAGAAGGGGGAGACGGTGACGGCGGCGGTGCCGAGTGCGCTGCGGCCGCCGGCGACGATGCCGGCGAATCGGCTGGGGTTGGCGGAGTGGCTGGTTAAGCCGGATCATCCGTTGTTGGCGCGGGTCACAGTCAATCGATATTGGCAGATGTATTTTGGGACGGGGATAGTGAAGACGACGGAGGATTTTGGGTCGCAGGGAGAGTGGCCGAGCCATCCGGAGTTGTTGGATTGGCTGGCGAGCGAGTTTGTGAGGAGCGGGTGGGATATCAAGGCGATGCAGAAGTTGATTGTGATGTCGGCGACGTATCGGCAGTCGGCGAAGCTGAATCCGGAGTTGCTGCATAAGGATCCGTATAACCGGTTGTTGGCGCGGGGGCCGAGATTCAGGCTTTATGCGGAGATGATTCGGGACAATGCGTTGTCGGTGAGCGGGCTTTTGAATCGGAAATTGGGCGGGCCGAGCATATCGCCGTATGAGTCGCCGAAATTGTGGGAGGAGATTGCGTTTGGGGGCGGGTTTAGCGCGCAGGCGTATGTGCAGAGTCATGGGGATGACCTGTATCGGCGCGGACTTTATATCTATGCGAAGCGGTCGATGCCGCATCCGTCGCTGATTACGTTTGATGCGCCCAATCGGGAGATTTGCACGGTGCAGAGGCCGGTGACGAATACGCCGTTGCAGGCGCTTTTGCTGTTGAATGATCCGATTTATGTCGAGGCGGCGCGGGTGATGGCGCAGCGGGTGATGAAGGAGGGTGGGGTGGATGCGCGGTCCCGCTTGAGCTTTGCGTTCAAGCTTTGCACCGCCAGGATGCCGTCGGAGAGAGAGTTGTCGATTCTGGAGAAGAGTTTGAATCGACATTTGGAGAAGTACAAGGCTGATAAACCCGCGGCGGAGAAGTTGGTGGCGGTGGGGGAGGCAGCGCGGCCGAAGGAATTGGATGTGAGTGAGTTGGCGGCGTGGACGGCGGTTTGCAATGTGCTTTTGAACATGGACGAGACAATTTCGAAGAATTGAGGCGATGTGCCATGTTTTCGATGAATGAATTGAATCGGATGATGACGCGGAGACAGT
Organism: Tepidisphaeraceae bacterium; assembly: GCA_041482675.1. Lineage (GTDB taxonomy): Bacteria > Planctomycetota > Phycisphaerae > Tepidisphaerales > Tepidisphaeraceae > JBGPEF01. The sequence continues at coordinate 3,577 of JBGPEF010000012.1, forward strand.
TTTTTGGGCGCAGCGCGCGGGGGTTGGGGGCGGTGGCGCTGGGGTCGTTGTTGAATGAGAAACTGTTCGCGGAGGGGACAAGTGGGCTGCATGGGACGCAGGGGGCGATGCCGCAGTTGCATTTTGCGCCGAAGGCGAAGCGGGTGATTTATTTGTTTCAGTCGGGTGCGCCGTCGCATTTGGATTTGTTTGATCCGAAGCCGAATTTGAAGGATTTGACGGGGAAGGAATTGCCCAAGAGCGTGCGGGGGGATCAGAGGATTACGGGGATGACTTCGGGGCAGGCGCAGCTTTTGGTGGCGGGGTCGCCGTTCAAGTTTGAGGCGCATGGGAGATGTGGGACGGAGATTTCGGAATTGCTGCCGTATACGGCGAAGATCGTGGATGAGATTGCGCTGATTCGGGGGATGTACACGGAGCCGATCAATCATGATCCGGCGGTGACGTTTATCTCGACGGGGAATCAGCAGCCGGGGCGGCCGGTGATGGGGGCGTGGATGAGTTATGGGCTGGGGTCGGAGAATCACAATCTGCCGGCGTTCGTGGTGCTGCTGTCGGGCGGGGGTGGGCAGCCGCTTCAGGCGCGGTATTGGGGGAATGGGTTTTTGCCGTCGGTACACCAGGGTGTGCAATTGAGATCGGCGGGGGACCCGGTGCTTTATGTTTCGAATCCGCAGGGGATTTCGGCGGAGATTCGCAGGGGGCAGTTGGATGATTTGCGGGAGCTGAACAAGATTGAGTTGGAGAACGTGGCCGATCCGGAGATCGCGACGCGGATCGAGGCGTATGAGATGGCGTATCGGATGCAGACGAGCGTGCCGGAATTGATGGATATTTCGAAGGAGCCGAAAGAGGTCTTGGAGATGTATGGCGCCAAGCCGGGAGCGCCGTCGTTTGCGAACAACTGCCTGCTGGCGCGGCGGCTGGCGGAGCGGGATGTGCGGTTTGTGCAACTGGTGCATCGGGATTGGGACCATCATGGGGATCTGCCCAACGAGATTCGAAGGCAGTCGAAGGCGACGGACCAGGCTTCGGCCGCACTTATTATGGATTTGAAGCAGAGGGGGATGCTGGATGACACGCTGGTGATCTGGGGTGGGGAGTTTGGACGGACGGTTTATTCGCAGGGGGCGATTACGGCGAATAGTTTTGGAAGGGATCATCATCCGCGATGTTTTTCGATCTGGATGGCCGGGGGTGGGATCAAGGGAGGGATGGTGATGGGGAAGACGGATGATTATGGATACAATCTGGTGGCGGATGGGCTGCACGTGCATGATTTCCATGCGACGGTGCTGCATTGCCTGGGGATCAATCATGAGAAGCTGGTGTATCGGACGCAGGGGAGGGATTTTCGATTGACGGATGTGGCGGGGAAGGTGGAGAAGAGATTGCTGGCGTGAGTTTCTCCGGTCGCAACGAAATGACGAATGACGAATGACGAATGACGAATGACGAAAGAATGTCGAATGACGAATGACGAAGGGGAATGGCCAATGACCAATGCCCAATGGCCAAAGAATGATCAATGACCAAAAAAACTTTTGGTTGGTGTTGGTGCTGGCGGTAATGGGTGGATGCGCCCGCGGGAAGTCGGTCGAGTTGTTTAATGGGAAGGACTTGAGCGGGTGGTATACGTGGACGAAGGAGACGAAGGGGGAGAATCCGGGGGTGTTTGTGGTGGAGGAGGGGGCGCTGCGGATCAATGGGGGGGATGGGAAGCGGGCGTTTTATGGGGGGATTTATACGAATAACTCGTACGAGAATTATCGACTGACGGTCGAGTATAAATTTGCGGGGCCGACGCATGGGGAGAGGAAGAATAATGCGCGGGATAGTGGGATTTTGTTGCATTGCGTGGGGAAGCCGGTGGGGGCGACGTGGGAGGGGTCGATTGAGGCGAATGTGATGGAGGGGGATACGGGGAGCTTCTGGCTGGTGGGGAATCGGAAGGGCTCGGATGGGGTGGATGATGAGGGGAAGGCGATCAAGCTGGCGATTACGGTGGAGGCGGAGAAGAGGGGGAATGGGGAGTGGTATTACAACGCCGGAGCGGGGGCGGTGAGGCTGGAGGGGAAGGATAAGTTTTGTAATCCGAATTATAAGGAGACGGGGGCGACGGATACCGTGGGGTATCGGGGGAGGAATGATTTTGATAATGGGCCGGGGAAGTGGACGAAGGTGGAGTGTGTTTGCCGGGGGGATGTGATTGAGGTTTATGTGAATGGGAAGTTGGCGAATAAGGCGAGCGGGTGTTCGCTGACGCGGGGGAGGATTGGGTTGCAGGCGGAGGCGGCGGATGTGTTGTATAGGAATGTGAGGTTGACGGAGTTGGGGAAGTGAGTGGTTTGGGATTGAGTGGGGAGACATTTGCGGAGATTAGCGCCGTGGCAGTTGGAACGATTTTTGGAAGCGCATTCAATTCCGCAGACGCAGGAGGGAAAGAAGGATGAGTACATCCCTCTTCCCCTCCCGCACCCACCTCATCACCCTTGAATTGCGGGGAGGAAAGGGAGGGAGAGGGGTTGAAAGGGATGAGAGGGCTGGCGCGATTCGGGAATCACTGGCCCTCCGGCGCCCGGCCCTCACAGCCGCAGCCAGACGGTCCAGGTAGCGGGGGAAAAATTAGTCGCGGAGACGCAGAGACGCTGAGACGCGGAGAAGAGAGATTCGATTTTGGGATTTCGCTGCGTTCTCTGCGTCTCTGCGCTCTCTGCGGTTGCATTTAGATTGTGTGGCCTGCGCGCACGCTATGCATCTCGCAGTCGACGGCGGGGGCGTGTAGACTTCGGGTCATCATTTTTCGGGAGAGCTCATGCGGCGGATGCTGATTGCACTTTGTGTGGTGATGTTCTGTATCGACGCGGCGGCGGTGGCGGAGCCGCATGTGGTGATTATCACCATCGATGGGTTCGCGGCTTATAACATGAAGGACAAGAATGCGCCGATACCGACGCTGCGGAAATTGGCGGCGGAGGGGGTGGTGGCGGAGGGGATGAAGGTGAGGAATCCGAGCGTGACCTGGCCGAACCACACGACGCTGATCAGTGGGGTTGGGCCGGATAAGCATTCGGTTTTGTTCAATGGGATTCTGATGCGGCCGGGGGTGGGGATGCCGGTGGAGATTGATTCGAAGCGGGATGCGTCGGAGCTGGTAGCGGTGGAGACGCTGGCGGATGTTTTGCACAAGGCGGGGATGCGCAGCGCGTCGATTGACTGGCCTTGCACGAGGAATTCGCCGGCTTATGAGGATAATTTTTCGGATGTGCCCGATCAGATCAAGTGGATGACGCCGAAGTTGCGGGAGGAATTGGTGGCGATGGGAGAGCTGCCGGACGCGACGGACAAGAGCTGGGGGCCGCTGAGTGGGGCGAGGAAGGACCAGATCTGGGCGGCGGCGGCGTGCCATGTGATCAAGGCGCGCAGGCCGAATTTGTTGTTGTTGCATCTGCTGCTGACGGATGGGCTGCAGCATAAATATGGCCCGCAGACGCCGGGGGTGTATGCGGCCATCGCGATGGCGGATGCGCATGTGCGGGATGTGCTGCGGGCGCTGGATGAGGCGGGGATTCGGGAGGAGACGACGGTTTTTGTGGTGGCGGATCACGGGTTTGCGACGGCCTCGAAGCTGGTTTTGCCGAATGTGATTTTTCGAAAGGAGGGGTTGCTCAAGTCGGCGCTGCTGAAGGTGGGCAATGCGCGGGTGCAGGCGGTTTCGGAGGGTGGGTCGGCGCTGGTTTATTTTACGGACCCGCAGACTCGGTCCGCGGACAAGGAGAAGGTGAAGGAGCTGCTGAAGGGTGTGGAGGGGATCGAGGAGATTATCGAGCCGGATCGGTACGCGGAGTTGGGGTATCCGATGCCGGAGAAAAATCCGCAGATGGCGGAGATGGTGCTGTCGGCGAAAAGTGATTACGCGTTTTCGAACAAGGCGACGGGAGATGAGGTGATTATTCCGGCGACGATCAATACGTACAATTTTGGGCATCTTGGGTATCTGAACACGAATGCGAAGATGAATGCGGTGTTTTTTGCGGTGGGGCGGGGGATTAAGCGGGGGGAGAAGATTGGGATGATTGAGAATCTGGATGTTGCGCCGACGGCGGGGAAGTTGCTGGGGGTGAAGTTGGAGGGGGCGGAGGGGAAGGTGATTGAGGGGATATTGAAGGAAAAATGACGAATGACGAATGACGAATGACGAATGACGAATGACGAAGGAATGTCGAATGACGAATGACGAAATGAACATCGAACATTCAACATTGAACATCGAACGTCGAACGAAGAACCCCTCACCCTCACCCTCTCCCCTGAGTACAGGGGCGAGGGGATAAGAGAGATGTGGGGGCGAGTTAGACTTTCACGAAGGTTTGGCCTTCGGCGCGTTTGAGGAGGCCGCGGAGGGTTAGGAAGGTGAGTTCCTGGAGGACGGCGGGGGCGGGGAGGTTGGTTTTGTCGATGATTTCGTCGACCGCGGAGGGGTCGGGGCCCATTTGACTGAGGATGAGTTGTTGGCGGTCGGAGAGGTTGGTCGGTGGGGTGGGGTGGGGTTTTTCTTCGTTAGTTTCTGTGTGAGTTTCTGTGGGGAAGAGCTCGGGTTGATGGACCCCGTCGGGGAGGGGATCCAATGCGCTGACGATGTCTTCGAGTTTGGTGACGAGGGTTGCGCCGTCGCGGATGAGCAGGTGGGAGCCGGCGGCCATGGGGTTGTCGACACGGCCAGGCAGCGCAAAAACGGGTCGGCCGTGTTCTTCGTTGGCGAGGCGGGCGGTGATGAGTGCGCCGCTGCGTTCGTCGGCTTCGATGACGAGGACGCCGCGGGCGAGTCCGGAGACGATGCGGTTGCGGCGGGGGAAATTTTCGGCATTGGGCGGGGTGCCGAAGGGGAATTCGGTGACGAGTGCGCCGCGCGTGGCGATCTGATCGAAGAGGGGTTTGTTTTCGGGGGGGTAGGGGACGTCGAGGCCGGAGCCGAGGACGGCGATGGTTCGGCCGTGGGGGTGTTGCATGGCGCCGCGATGGGCGGCGGAGTCGACGCCGCGGGCGCCGCCGGAGATGACGGTGAAGCCAGCGCCGGCGAGGAGGGCGGCGAAGCGTTCGGATTGCTCGCGGCCGTAGTGGGTGCAGCGGCGCGAGCCGACGATGGCGAGGGATTGGAGGTCGCGGGGTTGGAGATTGCCGAGGATGAAAAGGATGAGGGGTGAGGCGGGTAGGGGGCGGAGGAGGGAGGGCCAGGATTCGTCGTCGGGGCAGATGAGTTGTGCGCCGAGTTGGTTGGCTTTGTTGAGTTGGAGAATGGCGTCGGCTTCGGCGGATTTGAGGGAGTCGGCGACGGATTGGGCTTTGGCGAGGCCGATGCCTTCGATTTGCTGGAGCTCGCGGCGGGTGAGTTGGGTGGCGGCTTCGGCGGAGCCGGCGGCGTCGATGAGACGGCGGCCGAGGATGGGGCCGATGCCGGAGGTGAGGGAGAGTTGGAGCCAGTGGTGGGTAGCCATCGAGTTAAGGTTAAACGTCTGAATCAAGTCGTGGAACAGATTTAAGAGTCAAAGCCAGTTCATATTCGCGCAAGTCGACAAACGGGATGTCTGCGAGCGCATAGCGAATTTTGTCGGAGATTCGCTGCGCGATGATTATTCCTCGAACTTCTTTGTTACTCGCAATATGCCGCTTCACCCAACCCATATACCTAAGCAGCTGCCCGCAGACGGCGTCGGGACCGTCGCTCACTTTCAACTCGACGACAACCAATCTGCCGCGCGAATCTTGAGCCAAAATGTCAATGCGTCCGATGTCGGTGACATACTCGATACCGTCATTCCCGTCGGAGTCAAAATACAGCTTAAGTCCCGCTTCAAGATCTTCGAGATGCTCCGCGAGATAGTCCCGAAGATGTGCTTCGGCAGCAAAAATGTTGGTTTGTCTTGCCGCAGCGACGGGAATGTCGGCGCAAGGTTCATCAGGTGCTGCACCCAATGTCCCATCATCTTTCTCGACTATCGCCCAATGACCATGCTTCGCCGGATCATATAGTTCGACTTGACCCCTTTCCGTACGAAACAAGAAATCATATTGGGATGTTGCCTTACGAGGTCGTTTGTTCTCCGGATAGTGAATACGGGAGGTGTGATTGACGGTACAGACGATGATTGTGCACTGGATGGTGGTCGTGTTGGTTCCTGGATACTTCGCAAGGATCCAGTCTCGCATTTGAACGTTCGTGGCTTTACCTCCAAGTGCGTTGATCGCCTCACGCACCATCTGCCATACGAATGGTCGTCTCGCTTCGCTCATGACCGTCTCCTCTTAGATTTGCGCCCCAGTTAACTATGCAATACTCTCGAGAGCCTTCATTATTGCTTCCGAAGAGATGTCGTCTTGGATGACGACGTGGCCGATGCGGTCGGGGAGGATGAAGCGGAGTTTTCCGGATTTTACTTTTTTGTCGGAGAACATGGCTTTGAAGACTTCGTCGAGGTTTAGTTTTAAACCGGAGGTGGGGAGACCTGCTTTGGCGATTAGGTTGGTGATGCGGTCGGCGGAATTTTGATCGAGCATGTTGAGGGAGACGGCCAGGCGTGAGGCGGCGATCATGCCCAGGGCGACGCTTTCGCCGTGGGCGTAGAAATATTTGGAAACAGTTTCTATCGCGTGACCGAAGGTGTGACCGAAGTTCAAATGCGCGCGGTCGCCTTTTTCGAAGGGATCGGATTCGACGACTTTCGCTTTGATGGCGACGTTGTGGGCGATGAGGTCGGTTAGATAGTCCATGTCGAGGGAGAGGGCGCGGGGGATGTTTTTCTCGAGGTCAGAGAAGTGGTCGGCGTCGCGGATGATGTCGTGTTTGATGCACTCGGCGAGGCCGCTGCGAAGCTCGCGGGGGGGCAACGTTTTTAGGACAGTGGGGTCGATGAGAACGGCGAGGGGTTGATGGAATGCGCCGATGAGGTTTTTGCCGGTGGGGTGGTTGACGCCGGTTTTGCCGCCGACGCTGGCATCGACCATGGCGAGGAGGGTGGTGGGGATTTGGACGAGGGGGACGCCGCGGAGGATGGTGGCGGCGACGAAGCCGACGGTGTCGCCGATGACGCCGCCGCCGAGGGCGAGGATGGGGGTGGAGCGCTCGATGGCGGCGGAGAGAAGCTTGTCGTAGGCGAGGTTGGCGGTGGCGATGGTTTTGTGGTCTTCGCCGGAGGGGAGGGTGATGGAGATGATTTCGAAGCCGGAGGATTTGAGGGAGGTGATGAGGGCGGGGGCGTGGAGGGGATGGACGGCGTCATCGGTGATGAGGGCGCATTTTTTGGAGGTGGTGAGTTTGCGGAGGATGGGGCCGGCGTCGGCGAGGAGGCCGGGGTGTACGAGGATGTCGTACTTGTGGCCGGTGAGTTGGACCGGGATGGTGCGCGCCGATACCATCGATGCATTGTAGCGGTGCGCTATCTCCCGACCAAAATGGCTTCTCGATTGCTGAGGGCGCGGGCGGTGGAGCGGGCGGGAGAGTTGGGGTTGGATGGGTGGCTGGCGAGATTTCGGAACTCGGAAGTCAGAATTCAGAAGAAGACCCTCACCCCGACCCTCTCCAGGAGTACCGGGAGAGGGGGAGGAGAGAGTAGAGGCCTCGCATGGCGCTGCTGATCGATGCCTTGATCATTGTCGTTTACTTTGCGGCGATTACTTCCATTGGTTTGTATATGGGGCGGCGGGAGAAGTCGCTGCATGATTTTGCGCTGGGGGGACGCTCGATGCCGTGGTGGGCGGTGATGGCGTCGATCATCGCGGCGGAGACGAGCGCGGCGACGTTTTTGGGCGCGCCGGGGGAGGGATTTGAGAATCGCAGCCTGGCTTATGTGCAGTTGATCATCGGGCTGATCATTGGGCGGATGCTGGTGGGGTATGTGTTTCTCAAGCCTTACTATGAGTACAAAGTTTATACGGTGTACGATTTTCTGGGGGTGCGGTTTGGGTCGATGAGCAAGAACTATGTGTCAGCGCTGTTTTTGTTCATGCGGACGCTGGCGTCGGGGACGCGGATGTTTGTGCCATCGCTGGTGATGGTTCTGGCGTGGCGGATGTTTCAGAACGGTGGGAATCCGGTCAAATATGAGCCGATTACGCATGTCTGGCCGTATGTGGTGGCGATTGGCGTGCTGACGGTGCTGACCTGCATCTACACGGCGGCAGGGGGGATCAAGGCGGTGATCTGGACGGATGTGGTGCAGGCGGCGTTGATGTTCGGCAGCGCGATCGTGGCGATTTTAACCCTGCTGAATCACATCGGGGGATCTTATGGGGTCATCGGGGGGGTTCATGAGGTGGCGCAGCAAGTTCCGCAGATGACGCGGATGGAGGGATATTTTTTGACGGGGTTTGAGGCGGAGACGGTCGCGAAATTTAAGCAGGCGAATCAGATTACGGGAGATCTGGGGGCGTGGGATTATGTGCTGCTGGTTTTGGGGAGCCAGTACACCCTTTTTTCGGCGGTGATTGGGTCGATGTTTTTGAACATGGCGGCGTTTGGGACGGACCAGGACATGGTGCAGCGGCTGTTGACGGCGGAAACTTATAAGAAGAGCCGAAGGAGCTTGATCACGGCTGCGGTGATGGACTTGCCGATCGCGTCGGCGTTCACGTTCATTGGGATTTTGCTGTGGGTTTATTATTTGAAGGATCCAACCTATCTGCCGCGGGATGCGAGTGGGAAGGCGGTGAATTCGGATGTGTTTGGGAGCTACATTTTAAATGTGATGCCGGTGGGGATTCGGGGGCTGGTTTTGGCGGGGGTTTTTGCGACGGCGATGGGGTCGTTGTCGGCCGCGCTCAATGCGCTGGCGACCAGCGCCACCAATGACTGGTATATCCCGTATGCGGCGAAGAAGAAGAGTGAGATGCATCATGTTTTTGCAGCGCGGATTTTCACGGCGGTCTTTGCGATATTGATGATCGTGATTGCCAGCGCGTTCGCGTATGCGAAGGTGAGGGACCCGAATGTGAGAATCATTCCGGTGGTGCTGGGGATCGCGGGATTTATTTTGGGGCCGATGCTTGGGGTGTTTCTGCTGGGGATGATCACGCGGCGGAGGGGCTCGGATCTGGGGAATATGCTGGCGATTACGCTGGGGTTGATGGTGACGATCGTGGCCGGGGAACTGGATGTTTATTTTGGGAATCTGCTGGGGCTGAAGTATGTGCGGCCGGGCTGGCTGCCGAAGGTGGCTTACACGTGGTATGCGCTGATTGGGGCGTTGGTGGTGTTTGTGGTGGGGGTGTTGTTCAGGACGCCGCAGCGGGTTTTGGATGAGGCGATGGTGAAGCGGGCGCAGGCGCAGGGGGGGGAGGATAAGCCGTTGTCATTGCGATGAATGATCGTCCGGCAGAGCCGGACCTACGGGGATGTGGGAAAGGCGTGGTTGTTTCGGGTTGTACACTTGGGATATGTGGCCTTGATTACGGATGGGGGAGATTGAAAAGGGGCGGAATTCTCTTGCTTGCAGGGGGTTGGTCGACTTATATAATAACCCCGTGGAGGTGCGCGTCGGGCTGCATCCACCGGAACCGGCAGGCTCAAAACATTTCATTGGAGTTGACGGCTTGAAGTGGCGTTGTGTCGCATGGGGTGTGGCCCGATCGAGCATTTTTTGATTTGGAGGGCTCTGGGCGTGCGTCGAGGGCCTTTTTGTTCGTTTTATTGGTGAGATTGACAAGCTGCGGGCATACCCCGTGGCGCTTGCTTCATTTCAAAATGCCCCCAGATGGGGGGCGGGAGAGTTTCGTGAGAAGAGTGCACCGATCATCCTCGTTCAAGACTGCTGGGGCTATTGGGCAAACGAAGAAGGCTGCGTCCAGGCTGCGGCGGGCGGCGCTGGCGGTTGCGGGCATGGCATTATTGGCGATTGCAGGGCAAAGCGCGCGCGCGGCGGATCAATATTTTGATGGCGATGGACTGGGAACGGTGGGTGGTGGACCGGGCGTTTGGGACAGCGCGCTGCTTCGCTGGGGCCTCACGCCGACCGATACGACGTTCACCAGTTGGTCCAGTGGCAATGTCGCCAACTTCGGGGGCAATGGCGGCACGATTACGGTGACCGAAAACGTCACGGCATCCGGTCTCTCGTTCACCGGCGCGAATTACTACATTGTCTCGCAGGGGGCCCCCGTCAAAGTGATCACTCTCGACGGCGGTGGGTCTCCGGTTGTTGTGAATGTGGGCGCAGGTTTCGACGCCCAGGCCAACATTCCGATCGCGGGCAGCGGTGGTTTTGCCAAGACGGGTGGGGGAAGTTTTGGGTTTTACGGTGCGCTGCCGACGGGGCTTATCGATATTCAGGAGGGCACGCTTTACCTGGCGACGGCGGCCGCGGACATCCCGCCGGTTGGCACTGGCGCTGCGGGTTCGTTGAGGATTGCCAGCGGCGCTACGCTTGACATGCGATTCTTCAACGACACCACCGGCTCGATTGCCGGGGGAGGCAACATCAAGCTGGGAACGCTGGTTAATTTCGGCATCAATCAGGGGAGTCGGCTGGTGGTCGGTGCTGACAATGCAACCACGACGTTCTCGGGCGTCGTCAGCGGCGGTGGAAAGCTGGAAAAGGTTGGGACCGGAACGCTGACTCTGAGCGGCGCGAACACCTTTGGCGGCATGGTGACGATTCAGGCGGGTACCGTCATCGTGCAAGGTGGCTTGGCTCTGCCGGATACAGCGCCCGTCTTCCTGACGGCGGCGGCAGCGACTCTTCAACTCGATGCGGACGAGGCGGTCGGATCGATCGGCAACAACTCCATCACCGGCACCGGCGCGATCGTTGACGCCTCAACTCATAAATTGACGATCGGCGGTGATAATTTTTACGTCGGCTATTACGGCTTGCTGAATGGCAGCGGCGCTGTGGAAAAGGTGGGGTCTGGCACGCAGTTGATGCTGGGCACAGTCGCCAGTGGTTTTACTGGAAAATACTCCATTAAAGGGGGAATCCTCGGGTTCCAGGCCGATGCGCGGATGGGCCCGGCTCCCCTCGCGTTCACTTCCGATGCGATCACGCTCGCCGGCGGCACGCTGTCAAACACCACCACGGGCGGGTTTGACATCAATCCCAACCGCGGAATAACCGTGACGGCCGACAGCGGCATCGCTGTGTACGGCAGTGCCAACTCGATCCTGGCGGTCGGCGCGCAGGATTTAGACAGAATCACCGGGTCTGGGAAGATCACCAAATCCGGGTTGGGGAACCTGCGGATCAATTCGAACAACGAAGCGGGCTTCAGTGGCGGGATTCAGGTGATCGACGGCACGCTTTCGACGGCGCTGTCGTCCGACGGGAGCCCGTTTGGGACGGGGGGTCTGGATGTCTCGGCGGGAGCGGTTTCGATTGTTCCCGCGGGTAGTGGGGCTGATCAGGTGCTCAAGGGAGCGACTGGCGTTGGCTCGAAGTTCAGTTATGGCCCAGGCGCGGTCCTGAGCATCAACAAGGGCGCGCAGAACAGCCTGGTATTCTCGGTGGGTGATGCGACGCTGGCGGCCGGATCGAATGCCGGCCTGGTGAGGCGCCCCAATGGTTCGCTACTGATCCAGGCGGCCGGCGGCGTCGCCAATCTCGGCACCAGCGAGAAGGTGATGGTCAACGGCGATGTGGCGACGGTGAACGGTATTGTTCCCGGCGTCTTCGGCAGCACTTCGAACGCGTTGACGGTCGGCGAGCTATTGACCTATGACACGGCAGTCGGCTTCAAGCCGGCCACTTATTCAGCGAGCCCCGACATCAATGCGGCGACGGCGACGGATGTGGTTGCACTCACGAGCGCTGTTCCGACGGACATCACAATGTCGGCGGACCGCAGTGTCTTTGCGCTGAAGGTTGGAGATGGATCGACGGCGATCGCGCTCGATCCGGCGGGTCACACGCTGACGGTGAGCGATGGTGTAAACCCGGGCATGCTTGTTGTTAATGCCGGCAGCAGTGTTGGCGCTGGCACGATCGATTTTGGCGCGAGCGAAGCGCATATCTTCACTCAGAACACCGCGGGCAATTTTGGCGCAACCATCAAGGGCAGCGGGGGAATGACCAAGGCCGGGCTGGGGCAACTGCGGCTTACAGCGCCGGCGAGCTATACCGGGCCGACGAATTTGAATCAGGGAAGCATCATCCTCAGTGGACCTAACCAGCTTCCCACGACGACGGATCTGCGGATTAATGGCAATGGCACGCTCGATTTGAATGGCAACAGCCAGAGTGTCAGGAGCCTCAGCTCGGGCAATACCTATAGCGCGACGGCCGGGGGGGCGATCATCGCCTTTGGCGCTGACGGCGTTTTGAAGATTACCGGCAACTCGACCACGACCTATCTAAGTGGATCGACGACCGGGGCTGGTTCCACTAACAGCACGCTGTGGAAGGCTGGTCCGGGAACCCTCACGCTTGGCCAGACCTTGTCGATCACGGGCCTGACCAGCAGCGTGATGGGCTATAACAAACTTTGGGTGACGGATGGCGGGACAGTCACGCTCTCCAGCGGAAACAGCATTCCGAATGCTCCCCCGGCCCTTGTCGCCGATACGTACATGCTCGACAACGGCACCTTGCGATTTAACACTCTGACAGCGACTTCGGGCACGACTTCGCTGGGCACCAATGGGGCAAGTACCTTCTCGATTTCTGCCGGGGCGACGACTCCACCGGGCTACAACCGTGGGCTCACTCTTGGAGCCGGAGGCGGCACCATAGAGATCGCTAATCCCTACGAGATCGCGATCATGCAGCTCAATAATGCCGAGACCGTCGGCATGAACATTATCAGTGGTTCGGGCAATTTGACGAAGACGGGACCGGGTTTCCTCAGGCTTGGTGTCGGCAACACCTACACCGGACGCACCATCGTCAAGGAAGGCAATCTCCAGTTTCAGACAGACACATCGGTCGGCGGTTCAGCGCTGGGTTTGGCGCCGGACAATTTTGTATTCAACCAGCTCGAGCTTGACGGCGGCATGATCCAGTCCAACGGGACTGGCATCATCAACAAGAATCGGGGCATTTACATCGGGCCCAACGGCGGGAACATCAACGCCGGGGCCAATTTCGTGTTGAATTCCGTCATCAGCGGGCCCGGCGTCCTGACGAAGAGCGCCGCCAGCCTTATGCGGCTCAATGCAGACAACAACACGGTGGCCAGCATGGTGCTGACCAACGGCGCGACCTATTTCAACGGCAATGAATCCGGGCCGGATGTGGGCGGGAAGATCACGATTCGGCCTGATTTCTTCACGACCTTCGGCAAGAACGAAGGCGCGGACTCGACGATCAGCAACGATATCGTGTTGCTGTCCGGCTCGACGATCGATCTTCGCACCGATTCGGGTACTTCGACGGTGGTGAACAGCATCCTCAACGGCATTCCCATTGGCTCGCTTACCCTTGCCGGCAAGATCAGCGGCACGCCCAACTGGTTTAAGGGCGCTAACGGGCTGGGCCTGAATACGGCGATCCTGTCTAACGGCGGCAACGATTTCAGCGGCAACCTGACGATCTCGGTTGGCACGCTGGTCGCGGGTACTGACCACGCACTGGGCGAAACCAGCGGCGTGACCATCGTCAACAACGCCGGCACGCTGGGGTTTCGGGGCGGGATCAACTACACAACCCTTGAGCCGATCCACATCATGGGCAATGGCACTGGGACCTCGCCGGTTGGCGCGATCAACAGCATCAGCGGCAACAATCGCTTCGCCGGGCCGGTGACGATGATGGCCAGTGCTGCCATAGGCGTGGCGGGGGACACATTTGAGCTGGCCGGGACGCTGAGGGGCGCGCCCGATTCGCACCTGACCAAGGTTGGCGGGGGCACGCTTTATCTCGTTCAGCCGGCCAGCTACGGCAATACCAGAATCTCCGAGGGCACACTTCGTATTGGCGCAAACAACACGCTGCCGGTGACGACCGTCCTGACAATGGGCAGTGGTTCGATCACTCCCACGCTGGAGCTGAGCAATCCGGCCGGTGCATCGTTCAATCAGACGGTGGCGGGGATTGCCAGCGAGTCGGGGCTGGGCGTGGTCAACAATGCCGGCGCGGCGGTTAGCACATTCACGGTGAACAATGCCGTGGAGAATACCTACGCGGGTGTTTTGAGCGGCAATCTAAACTTCACCAAGAAGGGGATCGGTTCGCTTGCTCTCTCCGGCGTCAACACCTACACCGGGACGACCGACGTGCAGGAGGGGACGCTTTTCGTGAACAATAGTCACACGGGAACGGGCCTGGTGACTGTTCGCAGCGGCGCGACGCTTGGCGGCAGCGGAACCATCGCGGCCAACGTGAGCGCTGAGAACGGCGGCCATATCGCGCCCGGCTTTGGCTTGGGCACCCTCACCGTGGGAGGCCTCTCGCTCAATTCGTCGGCAATCGACATCGAGGGCAATGGCGGAGGCTTCGACCTCCTGAGCATCCTCGGGCTGGATGCGTTCACGGCAGCCGGCAATACGGCGATTTCGGTCAGCGATTTGGGCGGCATTGTTGAAGGCGAATATCAGATCATTTCCTACAACAACACCACACCGCTGGCCAATCTCAACAACTTCTCGCTGGCAACGCCGACGGTGGCCGGGTTTAACCTGGCGCTGGTGAACGATCAGGCCGGCAGGACGATCAAACTTCTGGTGGCCGGCGGGCCGCCGCAGTGGAATGTCGATAGTGGGGGGAGCTGGAGCGATGCGGGCAACTGGATCCCGCAAGTGGTGCCCGACGGGAGCACGGCGGTGGCCAACTTTCTGGGCAAGATTACTTCGGCCGCGACGGTGACTCTGGATGGCAACAAGACCGTCAACAGCGTCACGTTTGATAACCTCAAGTCGTACACGATCGCGCCGGGCACGGGCGGGACGCTGACGGTCACCGGCGGCGGCGCCGCCATCAACAGTGTGAGCGGCGATCACACCATCAGTGCTCCGGTGACCCTTGGCGGCGATACCGCGGTTAACGTGAGCGCGGGAGCGGCGATGCGGCTGATCGGCGGACTGAGCAGCGCGAGCGGCGCTGTGATCAACAAGCAATCCGGCGGCACGCTGGAGATTGGCGGCCCGCAGTCGCATGGCGCGGGCGCGGTCCTGCTTGTGCGCGAGGGTGATGTGGTGCTCAGCAGCAACGCCGGAAAGGTTGCCAGCGCTGGCAGCGCCGCTGTGGCCCCCTTGTCGGTCGAAATCTTCCAGGGCGGCGGCGGTCCTTCGAAAGTGGTGGTGAATTCGCACCAGGACCTGGGCGAGCTTCGCGTCCAATACACCGATACCGACCTCCAGGGGCTGGACCTTAATTCCCCTGCGACCGCCGGTGGATTTAACGCAGTTCGCGTCTATGCGGCTGACGTAGACGGGGCCAAGACGGTCCTCTATCAGGCGATTCGCAATGCCGTGACCAATCCGGGTGATGGCATTTATGACTCGGGCCTCCACGCCGGGGCAAAGGTGGGTATTGCGGCCCTGACCGACGCTCATGGTGAGCACAACGTCACGATTCGCTCGACTAGGGTTGGCGACTTGAACCTGGATGGCCTGGTGACGATCTCTGACTTCATCGACCTCGCTTCCAACTTCAACACGCTCGGCACGGCGACGTGGCAGGAAGGTGATCTGAACGGCGACCAGAACGTTTCGATTTCCGACTTCATCGATCTGGCATCGAATTTCGGGGGCAGCTATGCCGGGTCGATTGGGGCGATTGGCGCTTCCGATCGGCAGACGCTGGCCGGTTTCGCCTCGAGCATTGGGGCCGATCCGTCGGTGATTGGCTCGGCCGTTCCTGAGCCGGGGACGCTGGGGCTGCTGGCAGTTGGGGCGATGGGCCTGATGGGCCGGCGGCGACGAAAATAGAAGTACTCTGAGGGTAGAGTGGGAAGCGCCATGCGTGGCGGAGGCTCGCAAAACGAAGCCAAACCTGCGCGTGGCGTTTTTCTGCGCTGGAGGGGTGAGGGAACGGAAGGCACTGGCAGCAAGCTGCCAGTGGCACAGGGGGAGGTTGGGGATGGGTGGTTTTTGGGGGAGTTGGCGGGAAATCTGGCGGGGGAAATCGTTGCTAAACGGTAAACTGGTGTTTGTTTAGGAAGGCGGACTTGAGGTATAATGATGAGTCAGGCAGGGCAGGAGGAGAGGATGGCGGACAAAAATGTCCGCCCCACGCGAGGGCGAACCCTTGATTTTCAAAGCCGTATGAAAGCGGGCAGGTGGCGTGTGAGGATGGCGGACAGGAATGTCCGCCCCACTACAGGAATGTCCGCCCCACTAGCCGTCTGTCGAGGGTCTTTCAATAGCTGGAGCATGTGCCGCGGATTTGTATAACCTGCGGCCGTCATTTCATTTATAGCAATCGCACAGGCTGTTTGAGGGAGTTGCTGGTGTCCTGCGGATCTCGCCTCGGCGAGGAAAGATTTGGAGAGTGAGAATGCCGCGTTTTTCAAGCGCACGGGAATTTCCCGGCCGCCAAGCCGCTCGGTCTGTGCCGTCTGGGAAGGTTAGCCGGCTGGCGAAGCAGACGGTTCGGAGTGTTGCCGTCGCGGTGGCGGGGGGGTTGCTTTGCGCTGCCTGGGCCTCGCCGGCGCTGGGTGCGCCGGCTTATTGGGATACCAATGGAACGGCGGTTGGGGCGGTGACTCCGGCCGGAACGTCGGCGAATGGGACCTGGGGGGGCAATCCCTTCTGGAACCCGGTCGATATCGGCACGGGCACTCCGGTGGGGTGGAATGATGGGGATACGGCGGTTTTCGCGGCTGGGACGGGCGCATCGGGCGGGCTGGCCACGGGGCAGAATGCGATCACCGTCAGCGGGATTCAGACGGCGGCGCAGCTGACGTTTGAGGAAGGCACCAATACGCTGACCGGGGGAACGATCGTGCTTCAGGGGGCCGGCGCGGCGGCGGGGGTGATTCAGATCAGCAACACCTTCACACAAGTCATCAACTCGATCATCACCGGTGGGAACGGCATTAACATCACACGCTTCATGACGCTGAGCGGCGGCGTGAGTTTGAATGCGGCGAATACATTTTCGGGATCGCTCAACCTTAACTCCGGGCGCGTGAACCTGAATGCCAACGGAGCGGCCAGCATCGGCCCGATTAACGTCAATGCGAACACGCAACTTTCATCCACGGCGATTGCCAACTCGGTGATCACGCTGGTGAATCCGATCACGCTCAACGCGGGGAGCGGCACGGACATTTCATCCAACGCGCTGGTCACGCTCATCCTCAATGGAAAAATGGGCGGCACCGGCAACTGGACGCATGGTTCCACCGGCCCGGGGATGCTGGTGCTGAACAACACCACCAATGACTTCACGGGGTCTTTGACGATTTCTTCGGGCACGGTGGTGGTTACGGGAGATCATGTGCTGGGGAATCCCGGCGCTGCGACGGCGCTGAGCACCGCGGCCAATACGGCGATCAGCGGCTCGGGACAGATTGCGTTCCAGAGCCCTACAACGATGACCTATTCGTTGGCGGAGCAGATCATCATCAATTCGGGCGCGACGGCCGGCCTGGTGCAGATTAATAACATTGGGGGCAACAATATTTTCGCCGGTGGGGTGCAGTTCAACCAGGGGACGATGAACACGATTGGCGTGGAAGGCGGAAGCCTGACACTGGCGGGGAATGTGATTGCGGCGACAACGAGCAGCAAGCCGTTTTCCAAAGTGGGCGTCGGAACGCTGATTCTCACCGGTGACAACACCAGCGGTTTTAACAGCACGGTTAACTTGAACAACGGTACGCTGCTGCTGGGCGGCGCCACGACAACTGGCGGCGATATCGCCGGCGCGACAACGGTGAACATCAACAACGGTGCATCGCTCCAGATGCAGAACCGGTTTGCATATAATCCGGACCGCATCGGGGATGCGGCGGCCGTCAATTTCAACGGCGGGTATCTACTTCTGGGGGGAACTTCGGACGAAACGGTGACGGAAACGATTGGGGCGGTGAGTTTTGGGGCGGGGGAGGATGTGCTAAGCATCATCACCATCGACCCCGATTCTGCACAGACCGCCGTTTTTGCAGGGAACAGTTTGACTCGCACTTCCGGCGGGCTGATGCTGTTTCGTGCGCCGGGGCTGGGGACAGCATCTGCACCGGGGGTGGGACAGGTAAAGTTCAATAGCGCGCCTGCCATGAGCGGCGCGGGCGGGAATTTTACCGATAAATCGATCATCGCGGGCGCGGTGGGAGATACGTCAACCACCGGGGTCGGTTCTGAACTGGTTACTTACGATGCCACCGTGGGGGTCAGGCCCCTGGGTACGCTGGAATATGCAGAAAACATTGTCAGTGGCAGCTCGGTGCTGAACAACGTTGCCGTGGGCAGCCCTCAGGTGGTTTCGGAAGACACCACCGTGAACTCGATCAAAGTGGCCGCGTCCACAGGCAGCATTGCGATTTCGTCGGGCACGCTCACGGTCAACTCGGGGATGATTCTGGTGGCGGCCTCGAGCACGGATGGCATCAACGGTGGCGGCACCCTGGCATTTCCGAATGGCACCGATGGGATCATCGTTGGCCCGGGGGACATGACGGTAAGTACCAACATCAGCGCGCCGGCGGCTTTCATCAAGGCGGGAACCGGGAAGCTGACTCTCGCCGGGACCAATACGTTCAGCACTGTTTACATTTCCGGCGGCTTGGTGCTTCCCACCATCACGGACGCGCTGGGCAATAACAGCAGCATTCACGTGGGCGGGGGCGGGACGCTTGAACTATCGGATGGAATGAATCTCAGCACCGCGGATTTGTATCTGCACAATGGCGGGAGGCTGCTGGGCCGCGGGACATCCAGCTATAGCCGCAATCCCAGAGTCAGTGACGGAGCGACGGCGATAGTCGAATCGCCAGACGTGGACGGAGTGCTCAAGATCAATCAGCCTTTTGTGAATTCGGGGACTGGGGCGATTCGGCCCACAATATCGCTTCGCGGGCCGGGCACGGTGGATTTTGTTCCGCCCTCGACCACGTTCTTTGGCAATTTTGAGCTGCGCAACGGCGTGACCGTGCCGCTGCGGCCGCAGGCGGATGCGCTGGGAAACATCGGCAATAACCTCCTATTTGGGCCGGGCGGCGGGACGGTGCTGATGCATTCGCCATCCGGTGGGACAAACTGGGGGAATCCGGTGGTGATCAACGGCGATGCCAATTTCAAGGATGAATCGGCGAATGGGACGAACACATTCGGGCCGCTGACGATCAACACGCCTTCGACCATCAGCCACATTCTGGATTTCGGCCTTAATTTTCTGAATCCGGGCCTGACCTTCGGAAATACAGCGCTGAATGCGAGCCCGACGTTTAACATCACGCGGCCGCCGATCGCGGGGGATTATGGCAGGCTGACCATCACCAACGTTCGCGAATTCGGCGGGTCGCGGAGCATCACCAAGATCGGTGAAGGCATCCTGACGATTGCCGGCAGCGCCGGCTTCACCGGCGATCTCAATGCCTCCCAAGGCATCGTGATCATTCCCAATTCGGTTCCGACGATCAGCGGGACCAGCGGTGAAGGCATCATCATCGGGTCGGTCATCATCAGGGCTGGCGGGCATGTTGATCCGGGCTTTAACGGAGTGGGGGTATTGCTGGTTGACGGCATCACCATCAACGGCGCGCCCGACAACAAGACCCAGTTCAACATGGAGGGCGATGCGACGGGATTCGATGAGCTTTTCGTGTTTGGCGACGAGAAGTTACACCTCAATGGCGAGGCGGTGGTCAACCTGACCAACCTCGGCGGCGTGACCAACGGGGATTATGTCCTGATCGATTACCACACGACGCCGATCAGCGATACGGATTTCCAGAAGCTTTCGCTGGCCAGCCCGATCTTCAGTGGTTTTAACGCTTCGCTGGTGCACGATACGGTTGGGAGCCGGATCCTGCTTCACCTGGAAGGCGGGCTGGTTCCGCCGCAATGGAATATTGACGCGAATGGGAACTGGAGCGAGGCGGCCAACTGGGAACCGCTGCTCGTGCCCGACGGGCCGACAGCTTCGGCGAATTTCTTCGGAAAGATCACAGCGCCGCGGACGGTCACGCTGGATGGCAGCAGGACGGTGGCGCAGCTTAACTTCAGCAACAGCCATTCCTACACGATTGCCTCTGATGCGGCCGGCAGCAGGCTGACCCTGGGGACGGCGAGCAACAATGCGGCGATCAATGTGAACATGGGATCGCACACGGTTTCAGCGCCGGTTGCGATGGATGGCAACGTCCGCATGAATATCACCGGTGGCACGTCGCTGGCTTTGACGGGCGGATTGTCGATAGCCGCCGGCAAGACCGCGACGATGATCAGCACCGGGACGCTGGAGATCGGGGGGCCGCAGACGCACGGGGCGGGAGCGATCCTGGAAGTAAGCGCGGGACGGGTGAAGCTCAACAGCAACGCCGGTTCGCCCGCAAGCGCGGGGGCGGCCGCCAGTGCGCCGCTTTCGATCAATTTGAATGGTGATGGGGCGTCGGTGGTCCTCAGTAGCGATCAGGATCTGGCGTCGATCCGGGTTGATTTTGATGTGACCGGGAATCAGTCGTTTGATCTGGCGAGTCCGTCGGGAGCGGGACAATTCAGGTCGGTGCGGGTTTATGCCGCGGATCTGGCTTCCGCGAAGACGTCGCTCTATGGGGCGATCCGCACCGCCAACGCGGTAGGGGCTCCCAGCGCGACCGATGGCATTTATGACTCGGGTCTGGCGGCCCATTTTGGCACGGGGCTGGGCATCGCGCAGGTCAC
>JBGPEF010000013.1:0-24306 GCA_041482675.1 Tepidisphaeraceae bacterium
CCTGGTGCGTGATCACCGGCGTCAGCGGCTCCCCCTCATGATCCATCGCCACCCACGACGGCGCCATCACCGTCAACCCGATTGCATCAACACCTTTCGCGTCTTTGCCCACCGCCCCAATCGCCTCCCGCACCGCCTTAAGAATCGCCCGGCCATCAACCTCCGCCGACACCCCCTCGCGCCGGGTCGCAAACGCAGCCCGCACGATCGCCCCGGCAATTTTCCCATTCCTGAGAATCGCCGATTTGACGGAGGAGGAGCCAACGTCAAGCGCAAGAAGCTTCATGGTTCAAAGGGCGAATCCGGCGCTAAGCGGCGCCCTTGGCCTCATTAGGGGTGAGTGTGATGATCATGCTGATCAACAATTGCTGATCCGCATCGAGGACCCGGTCAGCAATTCGCCAAACCAGATTCTGGCGCTCGGAATGCTTCAGCGCGCGGAATTCCGGCGCCAGCACAAAAATGCGGTGAAGCTTGGTAGTAGCGACAGGTTCAAGTTCAACTCTGGCGTGAATACCTGCTTTCGCCAGGTCATCAACCAGCGCATTCCTGAGTTGCGCAAGAAATGCGGGTTTCCTGCTTACCTTAGCCATGACTTGAGCTCCCTGATCTGATCGAGAAATATTCGTGCATCGTTCATGTCCGCCGCAGCCGGCGAGTAGCGCGCGAATATGTTCCAGCTGCACACCGATTTCAAAGACTGCGACAACCGCGGCGCGCCGCGCTGTTCACCGTGGCTCAGCTTCTGCCGCACCTCTGGAAGATAGCTTAGGATGGCTTCCAAGTCATGTGAGCGATGGCACAGCCACCACATCCGCTGCTCCGTTGCGGATCGCCTCTCCGGATAACGGGAATCCTCCAACCATTTATGCTTGTTAAGAAGCATTGCCTTCAGCAGACACTCAATTACGAACCCACCCATGTAGATCGCGCCGTTTGCCCGCGCATTGAAACCCGTTTCACGCAACACCTGCGCATCATCGAATCTCCGATCCGCCACAGTCCTGAGCTGCGTCGCGCGAAGACGAATCCGCGTGAAGATTCTCATAATTGAAGTGGGGCTATTTCTTCATCACCTGCGATGCCCGGCCCTCATCCTGCTTCTGGGCCTCAGACGATGTCGCCGGCGGAGTCTGCGCGCCCCATTCGGTATGGAACACGCCAGGCTTGTCGATCCGCTCATACGTATGCGCCCCGAAGAAATCCCGCTGCGCCTGAATCAAATTGGCCGGCAGCCGTTCGCGGCGGTAGCTGTCGTAGTACGCCAGCGACGCGCTAAAGGCCGGCGTGGGGATTCCGCTGCTGATGGCCACGTTGATCACCCGCCGCCACGCATCCTGCTTGGTGTTGATCGCCTCGCGGAAGCGCTTGTCCAGAAGAAGATTCTCCAACTGCGGCTGCTCCTTGAACGCCTGCATGATCGAGTTGAGGAACACAGCGCGAATGATGCAGCCCGCCTTCCAGATCCGCGCAATCTCATCCAGCCGCATGCCATAGCCGAACACCTTGTCGGCAATGCTGAGCATCGCCATCCCCTGTGCGTAAGAGCATATTTTCGAACAATACAGCGCAGCCCGCACATCATTGATGAAATTCAGCACGTTCCCGGCCGGGTGCGGCGACGGCCCGCTCAGAACCTGCGCCGCCACTTTCCGCTGCTCCTTCAGCGCCGAGATCGATCGCGCATCCACCGCCGCGGTGATCGTCGGTATCGCCACCCCCAGATCCAGCGCCGTCTGGGTCGTCCATTTCCCCGTCCCCTTCGCGCCGGCCTTGTCGAGAATCACCTCCACCAGCGGCTTGAGCGTGCCTTCGGGATCCGGAAAGTTGATCACCCTGGCGGTAATCTCAACGAGAAAGCTCTTCAGGTCATCCCCCGCATTCCACTCATTGAACACATTGCGAAGCTGCGAATTGTTCAGCCCCGCGACGTTCTTCAGCAGGTCATACGCCTCCGCGATCAACTGCATGTCGCCGTACTCGATCCCATTGTGAACCATCTTCACAAAATGCCCCGACCCCTTCGAGCCGATGTACGTCACGCAAGGCCCCGAATCCGACTTGGCCGCGATCTTCGTGAGAATCGGCTCCAGATGCTGATACGCATCGCGATCCCCACCCGGCATCAGGCTCGGCCCCCACAACGCGCCCTCCTCACCGCCGCTGACACCCATGCCAAAGAATTTGATCCCCGTCCCCGACAATTCCTGCACGCGCCGTTCCGTGTCCGTGAAAAGTGAATTCCCCCCATCGATGACGATATCCCCCTGCTGCAAAAGCGGCCGCAATTCCCCAATCACCGCATCCACCGGCGCGCCCGCCTTCACCATGATCAATATCCGCCGCGGCCGCTCCAGCAGTTGAACAAATTCGGCGACGGTCTTCCCCCCCTTCGCATTCTTCCCCCGCGCCAATTCATTTAAAAAATGCTCCGTCTTCGCCCACGTGCGGTTATAGACTGCGATGGGAAATCCATTGCGCTCGATGTTCAGCGCAATGTTCCTCCCCATCACCTCCAGCCCGATCACCCCGAATGCCTGGCCTGCCATAGTCGCCTCGTCAGAAAAATTCCACGAACTTCAAGGAAGCGGCCCATTGTTGCTTTTCAATCGCAAATCGCAAATCGCAAATCGCAAATGCGTCATGGATGGGTGCCATGCAACGCCGTTAACCAAATTGCCCTTCGAGTCTCGTAAGGCGCGCTGGTTGCTTGGGTTGGAGTTGTTCGCTGGCGCGCTGCGGGGGCGGGTGGAGAGGGCGCGCAAATAAAGGCCTCCTTTCGTAAGCTGTTTTCGGCCAAGAAAACAAGGAAAGTACGGCGGTACGTGTCGGGCAGGAGCCCGATCTACCGGCAGATGGGATCAGGTGCCTACGGGCAGGACGGCGCGGAGGCGATTGATGATGCCGGGCAGGACGGAGAGAGCGCGGTCGATTTCGGCGTCGGTGGTGAATTTGGAGAGGCTGAAGCGGATTGCGCCGTGGGCGATGCGGTCGTCGATGCACATCCCTTTGAGGACGGGGGAGGCTTCGAGGCTGCCGCTGCTGCATGCCGCGCCGGCGGAGGCGCAGATGTTTTGCTCGCTGAGGAGGAGGAGGATGGCCTCGGCCTCGAGGCGGGCGAAGCCGATGTTGGTGGTGTTGGGGACGCGCAGGTCGGTGCGGCCGTTGACGTAGGTCTCGTCGATTTTTTCGAGGAGGGTTCGCTCGAGGCGATCGCGTTTGGCGGCGACCTTGGTGGCCATTTCGGGGAGAGATTCTTTGGCGAGGACGGCCGCCTTGCCGGTGCCGACGATGCCGGGGACGTTTTCGGTTCCGCCGCGCTTGGAATTTTCCTGCGGACCGCCGATGACCAGGGGACGGAAGCGGACGCCGCGGCGGAGATACAGCCCCCCCACTCCTTTGGGGCCGTGGAATTTGTGGGCGGCCATGCTCATGGCATCGATGCCGGCGTCTTTTACGTTGACGGGGATTTTCCCGACCGCCTGAGTGCCATCGCAATGAAAGGGGACGCGCTTGTCGCGGCAGATTTTGGCGATTTCGGCGACGGGGAAGATGACGCCGGTCTCGTTGTTGGCCCACATGATGGTCACCAGGCCGGTGTTGTCATCGACGGCGCTGCGGAGGGCATCGAGGTCGAGAGTGCCGGATTGATCCACGCCGATTTCAACGACTTGCGTGCCGCCTTTGGCCAATTCGCGGCACAGTTCGCGCGTGGCGGAATGCTCGACGACGGTGGTGATGATTTTGTTTTTTCCCGGCCGGGCGGCGAGGAGGCCGCGGACGGCGGAGTTGATGGCTTCGGTTCCGCCGCCGGAGAAACTGAGCTCGCCTTCAGCGCAGCCGATGAGAGCGGCGACCTGCGAGCGTGCTTCATCGATGGCGTGGCGGCTTCTTTGGCCGAAACGATGCACGGAGGAGGGGTTGCCGTACCACTCGGTGAGGTAGGGCATCATCGCGTCGAGCACGCCGGGCGCGAGGGGGGTAGTGGCGTTGTTGTCGAGGTAAACCAGGTCCATCGATGTCACATTCTACGCCAGAGGCGGCAGTTGATCATTATCGGCATCGTAGGGTTCGCTTCGCGAACCGGTTCGCGGAGCGAACCCTACCTGATGCACCGGCTCCGTTTTCAATATTTTCGAAACTTCCGAGCACGATTCGCACGCTGTGACCCCCCTTTCTATAATCCGCCGACCAAACGCCCCAAGGACCGGAGCAGCAATGACATTGGCGCTCGTCAACGAAAGCATCAAGAAGGAACTGGCGGCCGTCGAGCAGCTTTTCAATGAAGAACTGGGGACCGATCTGGTCTGCGTGAACAATCTGGTGCGTCATGTTTCGCGCTTCCGGGGGAAGATGCTGCGGCCGACGCTGGTGTTGTTGGCGGGCAAGGCGTGCGGGGAATTGACGGATGCACATAGTGTGCTGGCGACGGTTGTCGAAATGGTACACATGGCGACGCTGGTGCACGATGATGTGCTGGATGAGGCCGAGCTGAGGCGGAAGGGGGCGACGATCAATCATCTGAGAGGCAATGAAGCGGCGGTTTTGCTGGGGGATTATCTCATCTCTCACAGTTTTCACCTTTGCTCCAGTTTGGATTCGCAATTTGCTTCGCGGATCATCGGCCGGACCACCAATCAGGTTTGCGAGGGGGAATTGCTCCAGATTCATCACCGCAACAATCTCGATCTGGATGAGGAGACTTATTTTCAGATCATCAGTCGAAAGACGGCCAGCCTTTGTGCGACCTGTTGCCTGCTGGGGGCGAAATATGCCGGCGCGAGCGAAGTGCGCATGAGCCAACTGGAGCTTTATGGGCTGTCGCTGGGGACGGCGTTTCAGATTCAGGATGACATCCTGGATATCGTCGGCGATCCGGGGACGGTTGGAAAAACTCTTGGGCTCGATCTGGAAAAGGGGAAACTCACGCTGCCGATTATTCATTTCCTGCGCACCGCGACGGCTCCGCAGCGCGAGCGGATGCGCTCGATTTTGGAAAACCAATCGCCTGATCGGATCGACGGGGTGCGGAAGCTCCTGTTGGACAGTGATTCGATCGCCTACGCTGGCCGCTGTGCCGGCGAGCACGTCTCCCGTGCCCGCGCGGCTCTGGCTCATCTTCCCGAGAGCGCGGCGAAGCGGTTGCTGGATGCGATGGCGGAATTTGTGGCGGATCGGGCGGTGTAGCCGTTCCAACCTTAGCGGGAAATAACTTCCCCGCCTAACATCATTGCTTTATCATTCCGCTCGAAAGATGAGGATCCAAATGATCGGTCGCGGCGGTCTTTTCGCAAGTCTTCTTGTGTATCTGGCCATTTCCGTCAGTTGCATCTATTTCGCTCCGCCGGAAAGCAGGACGGATGTCCAGCAGCGCGGGAGTCGAGGCCCGCACATTGGTGCCCGGCCCACGCGCGTGGCCGGGCTGCCGTTTCGGGGGGTGGCGATGCAGCTTCAGCGGGTCGATTTCATGGATGGCGAGTATCAGAAATCGATCGATGAGATCGTCGATGTCGGGGCGGATACCGTGCTCTTCGTCATTGATTCGCGCATGGAGAATGGCAGCTCCAGCCGCATTTATCTCGACATGCGATTCACGCCCACGCCCGAGCAGCTCGGCCGGCTTATTGATTACGCTAAAGAGAAGAAGCTTCGCGTTGTGCTCATGCCCATCGTGTTGCTGGACAATCCGCGCGGGATGGAATGGCGCGGCACGATCAAACCCGAGGACTGGACCGACTGGTGGCAAAGCTATCGCGGGGTGCTCTATCACTATTCGTGGATCGCCGAGAAACACAAGGTGGATGTGCTGGTGGTCGGCTCGGAACTGGTCAGCACCGAGACGAAGCTGGAGGAATGGCGGCAGACGATTGACGAGGTGCGCAAGACGTTCAAGGGAATGATCACGTACTCGGCCAACTGGGACCATTACAAGGACGTTCCCTTCTGGGACCAGCTCGACCTGATTTCGATGAACAGCTATTACAAGCTGGGCGACAACCATCGCGTGAGCATCGAGGAGATCCAGCGCCGCTGGGCCGACATCAAGACGAATCTGCTCAACTTCCAGAAGGAGGTTGGCAAGCCGCTGGTCTTCCTGGAAGTTGGCTGGTGCAGCCAGCAAAACGCCGCACATGAGCCGTGGGATTACACGCAGCCGGATGTGCCGATCGATATGGAGCTTCAGCGGAAGTTGTATGAAGGGTTTTTCCGGTCGTGGCATGGCACGCCGTGGTTTGGGGGATTCATGATCTGGGAATGGCCGCCGGGGCCGGGGGGAGCAGAGGATCGGGGATATACGCCGGAGGCGAAGCCGGCGGAGAAAGTTCTCCGCGAATGGCTGGGCAAGCCACGCTGGGAAGTTCAATAATCCGTGCCATTCGCTTACGACGAGTTTCAACTCACGGAGTCTGCGTACCGCCACGGGTTTGATGACAACGATTTTGCCGAATTGACGCATCAGCGCCACCTGGTGATCCGCAACCGCCGCGGGCGGATGGCGGGCTATGAAATTCTTGGACGCAATGAGTCGGGTGAGTATCTGATTGCGGCCGCGAAGCTGGTAGAATCTGGTGGGATGAAGCTCCTGCGTGTTTACCACCTTGGTCGGATGAAGAATTCAGAAGAGCGTCGCTTTAGACGTTGGAGTCGCGAATGAAAAGGCGAAAACCTCCCAAAAATACCAAGGCCGAAGATTGCTACGTGGAAGATATGGAACGAGATCCAGCGCTGGCGCGACTGGAGCGCGGAGTGGGCAAGCTTCTTCATCCGAGCGAATATCCCGAGCCGCTCAAGCGCCTCATTGCCCGCGAGCGCTCGATGGTTCGCATCAAGCTGTCGGCCGCTTCCAGAAGGAAACTCGAGGCTCTCAGCAAGGCCAAGGGGGTAGCATCGGAAAAGCTGGCTCAACGGTGGTTTGAGCAGGGGCTGGCGCGCGAGGCGGGGTGAGTAGGATTCGGTAGTCAGGATTCGGTTGGATAGACATGTGGTCAGCTTGCCGATATAGTTCCCAGCCCTATGCACGCCCGTCGCATTGATAACGCGGACGCCAATATGAAGGCGCGGTAAGCCGCTTGCGGCCCCGCGCCCACCCCGGCGGTCTGTGTTTTCTCGATCTTCAGTCAACAATTCAGTGACGGAATCAACCATGGAAGCAATTGAGACGCGCTACCGTACCCACACCTGCGGCCAGATTCGCGCAGGCGACGTGCCGCGCAATGTGAGACTGGCCGGATGGGTTCATTCCTACCGCGATCATGGAGGACTGGTTTTCATCGACCTTCGCGATCGCGATGGACTGACGCAACTGGTGTTTGACCCCGATTCATGCGGCCAGGCAGTACACGATGAGGCGCGGAAACTGCGCAGCGAGTGGGTGATCAGCGTGGCCGGGGAAGTGGAGATGCGCGGGCAGGGGCTGAGCAATCCGAAATTGGCCACGGGCGAGATTGAGGTGCGGGTTCGCTCGATGGAGATTCTCAGCCAGTCACCGACGCCGCCGTTTACGCCGGATGAACATGAGACGGTCAGCGAGGAAAAGCGGCTGGCGCATCGCTACCTCGACCTGCGGCGGCATGAGATGCAGGAGACGCTGCGGGTGCGGGCACGCGTCACGAAAATGATGCGCGACTATCTCGGCGATCTTGGTTTCTGGGAAATTGAGACGCCGTTTCTCACCAAATCGACTCCGGAGGGGGCGCGGGATTTTCTGGTTCCGTCACGATTTTTCCCGGGGCATTTTTATGCGCTGCCGCAGTCGCCTCAGCTTTTCAAGCAGCTCCTCATGGTCGCCGGGTGCGACAAGTACATGCAAATTGTTCGTTGTTTTCGGGATGAGGACCCGCGGGCCGACCGGCAGGCCGAATTCACGCAGCTTGACGTGGAGATGGCGTTCATCGACCGCGAGAACATCATTGCCATCATGGAAGGGCTGCTGCGGCGGATGTGGAAGGAGATTCTGGGGCTGGAGATTCCCAACCCGCTTCCGCACATGGAATATGACGAGGCGATGAGCAAGTATGGGTCAGACCGGCCTGATTTGCGGTTCGGAATGCCGCTGGCGGACATCACCGAGATGGCGCACAGCACGGATTTTGGTGTTTTCAAAAACGCACCGATGGTAAAGGCGATTTGCGTGCCGGGTGGATCGAAATTGACGCGCAAGGACACCGATGCGCTGGCCGAGTGGGCCAAGGGATTTGGCGCCAAGGGGCTGGCGGTGACGAAAGTGACGGCGGGCGGCGTCGACACAGGGGTGGCGAAGTTTATCGCGCCCATCGCGGCGAAATTGATCGCGGCCACGGGCGCGAAGGAAGGCGATCTGCTCTGTTTCGCCGCCGATCGGCCGAAGATTGTCCACAAGGTGCTGGGCGAATTGCGATTGAAAGTGGCCAGGGACATGCAGATGAAGCCGAGCACGGAGTTCGCGTGGGTGTGGGTGGTGAATTTTCCGCTGTTCGAGTGGGATGAGGATGAGAAGCGGTTTGTGAGCACGCATCATCCGTTCACTTCGCCGCTGGATGAAGACATGGCCAAGCTCCAGAGCCGCGAGCGCGAGGTGGTGGAGTCGGTCAAGAGCAAGGCGTATGACATCGTGGTCAACGGCAGCGAAATCGGCGGCGGGTCGATTCGTATTCACCGGATGGATATTCAGCAGAAGGTGTTTTCATTGCTGGGGATTGAGCCTGACGCGCAGAAGCAGAAATTCGGGTTTCTGTTGGATGCGCTTCAGTATGGCGCGCCGCCGCATGGCGGGATTGCGCTGGGGCTGGACCGGCTGATCATGATTCTGCGCGGAACGACGAATATCCGCGATGTGATCGCGTTTCCGAAAACGCAGAGCGGCGCGGATCTGATGTGCGGGTCGCCGGCGCCGGTGGATGACAAGCAGTTGAAGGATGTACACATCCGCATCATTCCGCCGCCGGCGAAGAGCTGAGCGTGGCACGGGCGTCTCGCCCGTGATTCCACATACGTACCACGGGCGTCTCGCCCGTGATTCAGTGCACGTATCACGGGTATCCTGCCCGTGACGCTACCACCGCCGCCTTCTTCTTCCCCCTCCTCAACCCCCGCGAATATCCCCACACCCTCACCTCGCTCATCCCCATTTCCCTCGCCACCTCCTTCCCGCTCAACCCCATCTCCCTCAACTCCCCCACCCTCCTTCGAATCTCATCCGCCTTGCTCACAAACACCACTCCCAGCTTCTCGGCCAGCGCCCGCCGCATCGCCCGCCCCTTTCCCGTCACCCCATAAAGCCGGTACGTCTGCTTCACGTCATCATGCACCACCGGCCGACCCACCCCCAGCTTCTGGCACATCTCCCGATACGAACAATCCCTCATCAGCATCTCCCTCACCAAAAACCGCCGCGCCGCCGCACGCTCCCACTGATTCGGCGGCGGCGACACCGCAAATCTCAGCTTCTCCGCCAGCGCGTGCCTGTCAGCCACCTCCTCCTCCCTGCAAATCGCATAAACATGCTGATAAACGGTCGCAACCGACTTCCCCAACTCGCGGGCAATCTGCGCATTCGACCAACCATTCCGCAGCCGCGCCAACACCTTGCGCCGCACCGGCGCAGCCCGATTCAATTGCCGCGTCAGCGTCTTTCGTCGCTCCGGCACAAATCCCGCCGGCCGCGCCACCTCCTGCCCATACAACAACCCGCCCGTCACATAAGTGATCACCTGATTCCACGCCGCCCGCTGCACCGACGAAAAATATTGCACCTCATGACATTGGTGGCACGCAAACACCGGCGCTGGCTCCTGCGGCAGGTCCGCATCGCTCAGCTTGAGCTGGACCACCGGATCGGTGAACCAGCGATCAAACATCGTCCGCACTGGAAGCGGATAATAGATCGTCTTCACCTGCTTCCTGCACCCCGGGCAAATCCACCGATAGCCCCAGAACTCGGCCGAATCATCCGGATGCCACGACCTCTTGGTCACCCTCGCAAAATACGGCCTCCGCAGCACCGTCTGCTCAAACTCCTCCGGAACCATCTCCGCCAGAAACTCCCACGACGCCCCCCAAATTTCATGCGGCGGCCGATGGAAACTTGCCGAGCCGGGATCGAGCAACTCGTTCCTGTAGATCAAGGGAATCGGCCTGCCCCGTTTCCCTCCCAGCCCCTTGTACGAGTGCTCATCGAACATCCCCCGCGACCGGCCATCCCACAACGTGCGCGGACTCACCCCCAGCCGTTTGGCCACATCCTTGAAATCCTCCGACGGCCGGGCAATCCTCACCGGCCGACAACAGCGCCGCAGCGCGTGCGTCTGAATCGTCACCTCATGCTCGATCGGCTCATACGGATGCGCGGGATGATCCAGGGACATCGCGTGCTCGGGAGTGATCACCCAATGGGCCGGGGTAATCCGCCGATCCGACGCCCGAATCGCAATACACCACGCCCGCGGCGGCCGCGTCAGGCCCTTGCTCCGCCGCCGGGCGAGGCGACGGTGAAGCTCGTGCGGATCGGAAAGAATTTGTCCCCGTGCTCTCAACCATGCATCGCGGATAGCGCGTTCAAGATCTTCCCCCAACATAAAGCCCCCTTTTTCTAATTACGTCCATACGCCCAAACGCCCGTACGCCCACACGTCCCACTCCGCCACGCATCAACAATCGCCCGCTCAACCTCTTCCCCCAGCATAAAACCCCCTATTTTTGATGAGCCGACCGCGGCTTCGGCCGCCGAGTTTTCAGACAGTATAAGGCATTTGTTAGGTAAGTCAACTGGCGAGCGTACAAGCGGAAGAGAAGCGGTTCTTCTACAATACCTTGTATGCCCTGCCGGGTTATTCCTGTATGTGGTGGTTTTCCTGCCAGTTCGGCAGCTAGATCGGGTGTACCGAAAACGTGCCCTGCCGGTCTGGCAGCCGGCAATTTTTGCCGCACTGCGAGTTGCTCTCTATAAACTACGATTTGATCATACCTTAGACCATTTCTGGCGGTCGAGGTCGCCTGGCGTGGCGTTTGCAGAACAAGAATTCAACACGCATGGGGCTTCTGCCAGAACATGAGGTTCCGGCACATAAAATTCCACGGATGGAGGAATAGAACCGTTAGTAGTCTCCGCCGCGATATCTCGCGCGGCGGCGGTTCCAATGGGCCAGCTGTCTCGGTGTATCGCGTCGTACCCAGTCCTCGCGTTTCCCGACGAGAGTTCTGACTTAGACGGTCCGCTGCATTTGGTGCTCAGCACCAGAGGACTGCGCCATGGGTACGCCGCTCAAAATCTGGTTTTTGTTGTTGGTGCTTCTATCTTTAACCGGCTGTGCGGCGAACGACAGCGGTTTGCGCGCAACTCTCAGCCAGTCGGGGGAAGATACCAACTTCGCGATGCGCTTTCCTCAATGGGGTGAAGTGAAGGGGTCAGCCAGCGGGCAAAATTTGGCGGTCGATTTTCGCGCAAAACACGCAAGTAACTTGCCGTCATTCACCTTTAGCGTATCGCTATGGTATTTGGTGGTGGCCTTCATACTCTTAAAGGCTCTGGGTTGGGTTTACAGATCCCTTCGATTTCTCCTTAGCGTTGAGATGCCATATCAGGCGAAGAGCCGCGGGAAGAATGATAAGGAAGAGAAGATATCACCAGGGGTTGCTGCGCCGCCCGGTGCTCCGGCCACGGACGATGGCCATGTCGGCGTTTTACCGGAGAGGACAAGGGCTCCGCATGTGGTGATCGCGAACAATTAATCATGATCGCACCTGGCGACCAAGCCGGACGATTGAAATAAGGACGTAGCTGGTTTTACTGCCTATCTACAGGAGCCGCTCAATGAATGAAACTACACCAAATCAACCGCCTTCAGATGGGAGCTTAGCGCAGACATCGAATACTGAGGACAAAAACGCGGTCATGAGAGAAATTCCCGCAGACTCAGCTGCCCCAGGGGGAACAGAAATCCTTGATCTTAGGCCTGGATTGGTTGCATTGGAGGCGGCAAGGTTGCGAGCTGAGAAAGTAACACAGGAAATTGAATCCTATGTCGATGCAGCCGCGCTCGCGGCCAATGAGATCAACCAGCTCAAAACTGCGGTGACGGAATCGCGCGGAGAAATTGATCGCGCTTCGGGAATAGTGGCGACCTTGGTGGCACAGGCCCAGCCACAGGTTGCACAAATCCAGCAGCAGGTCGAGTGGGTCAAAACGGCGATGGAAAATGGGCGCGCAAGTCTTGAATTGACGAACAAGCAGACGGCGGAAAACAACGCCCAAGCTGCCGCAGCCCTCGAAAACGTTCGAAATCAACTGAAACTGGCGACGGAAGCCGCCAATCGCGCGGAGGCGATAAAAACGCAGATTGAGCAAAATGCTGAAGTGGCTTCCACTCGATCAGCGCATATCGAAGATGGTCGTGTATACGTTGATAAAAAACGATCAGAGATAGATGTAGTTTTCAACCAAGCCCAGCAGTCTGCAAACAGCGCTGAAGCTCAGCATCAAGCCAGCCGGTCATCAGCGGAGAACCTGACCGCTTTGCTCAGCACGGCCCAGACAGCAAAGGCTAACATCGACAGCAATGGCGAGGCGATCGCCCAATTGAAACGGGATTGCGAACAGCATGTCGCCACTGCAAAGAAACTGGCGGACAGGACGGAGGAGGTTGATTCAAAGCTCAAGAAATATGAAGAGGAGCTGAAGGGATTACTTCAGCAATCTACCGAACGCCTGAAAATGATTGACGCTCTTCTTCCTGGAGCAACAAGCGCGGGTCTCGCATCAGCATTTGGACAAAGGCGCGCATTTTTCAAATGGCCTCAACGTATCTGGCAGGGAATTTTCGTTAGCAGCGTGCTTGCGTTGCTCGTCATCGCATGGGAGTTCAAGCCTTTGATTAGCGACCCTGGTTTAACGAGCTTCCGTTCTCTTGGAATGTCTCTGCTCCGTCGCCTTCCCTTTGCTCTCCCTGTTATCTGGCTCGCAATTTACGCGTCGCGACATGCTGCGCTCGCGAAACGGCTTGAAGAAGATTATGGCTTCAAAGAAACAGTCTCAAGATCATTCGAGGGCTACAGACGCCAGATGGCGGACATTGGAAGCTCTGCGACTCCCGAGACACCGCTTGGCCGATTGTGCGTGGACACTTTAACGAATGTGATGCGACCACCTGGACGGATTTACGAGGCCCACCGTAACGACGTTTCGCCAATGACCGCACTTGCCGATTCGGCAGTACCGATCGCAGATGCCGCGTCAAAGCTCATACCGAAATCGTCGGTAATGATCAAACCATAGACAGGCAAAGAAAAGGGTGGCAAAGAAAAGGGGATAGGGCAAAGAAAAGGGGATAGGTCCAATTATCGAGGCGGCATCTGCGGCCACTCCGCTCCCCATGCTCGTCCATCCGTGCAATCTGTGGTTCAGAAACAAAATTCTCTGCGTCTCCGCGTCTCTGCGCCTCCGCGGTTGCATTTCTTCTGACTTCTGAATTCTTCCTCCCCCCCTCCCTACCATTCTCCCTCGCGCCGCATCTGAATATGATGCCGCACAACTTTGGGAGCTGACCATGTCCTGGTTCATCGTCGATGTCGAAGCGGATGGCCCGATTCCGGGGAAATACTCCATGGTCAGCTTTGGGGTGGTGCTGCTGGAGCCATCGCTGTCGCACACGTTTTATGGGCAGACCCGGCCGACGTTCTAGCCAAGCAACCCTCTGCTATAATGATTCAATGCCGACGTGGTATGAACTGGCAAGCGATGCGCGCAAGTCGGCGAGCCGCTTGGTGAGTGAGCAATTTCGCTCCTGCCT
This sequence comes from Tepidisphaeraceae bacterium, assembly GCA_041482675.1. Taxonomy (GTDB): domain Bacteria; phylum Planctomycetota; class Phycisphaerae; order Tepidisphaerales; family Tepidisphaeraceae; genus JBGPEF01. Next base: position 13,764 of record JBGPEF010000013.1, read on the forward strand.
GAGCCGCGCTTACTACGCCGCGTATTCGAAGGTCACCTTTGACCTGTCAGCCATCCCCGGCGTTAGTTTTCCGGCCGGTGATGAAGGCCCGAGGCATCCAGGCCGAACGGGGACCGGCGGGATTCGACGGCTGATTGAAACCCAGATGACAGGCCTCGATGAGGGCCGGCGGCTGAAGCTGTCGGAATTGATCGGCCGGCTCTACACCCTCAGACTCGTGGCGGATTATCGACCGTCGATGGATGTGGACAGCCGCGACGCGCGAGAGGCCATCTCGATTATGAATACCATCTTCGACTCATTTTGAACCGGGAGAACACTCATGCCCACCACAGAGCAGGAAGTTACCGACATCGTGAACAAGGTAAAGAAACGCCTTGCGGACGCCGAGCGGGAGGGGGTGTACCTCCAGGTGAGCGGCCAGAAACTGGACGATGATTGGCTTTATATTGTGGTCGTACCATCGCGGCCGGGGGTGCGGGCATCGGAGTATGCGAATCACATGTCAAAAATCGAACGCGAGCTTCGCCAGCAAGGCGATGACAACGTGCTCCTCGTACCCGCCCTGGATGACTGATCGGGAGGGGTCCACTGCTTCAACGAATTCTCCGATCTGCGTTCATCAGCGTGAATCTGCGGCCACTCTGCTCCGTCTTCTGACTTCTGAATTCTGAATTCTTCCTCCGCCCCCCCTACCATTCTCCCTCACGCGGCATCTGCTTATGATGCCGGCCATGTCCTGGTTCATCGTCGATGTCGAAGCGGATGGCCCGATTCCGGGGAAATACTCCATGGTCAGCTTTGGGGTGGTGCTGCTGGAGCCGACGCTGTCGCACACGTTTTATGGACAGACGCGGCCAATCACGCAGAACTTTCTGCCCGAAGCGCTGGCCATTTCCGGCCACACTCGCGATCAGCATCTTTCATTTGGCGACCCGAAAGTGGTCATGGAGCAGTTTCGCGACTGGCTGACGCAAACCAGTTCCGGCCGGCCCATTTTTGTCTCGGACAATGTCGCCTTCGACTGGCAGTGGATCAACTACTACTCTCACCAGTACCTTGGCGAGAATCCGTTCGGCCACTCGGGGCGGCGAATCGGCGACCTGTATTGCGGGATGGTGAAGGACTCCTTTGCCCGCTGGAAACATCTCCGCAAGACAACGCACACGCATCACCCGGTGGATGATGCCAAAGGCAATGTCGAAGCGCTGCTGGCGATGGCGGAGATGGGACTGAAAATCCCGACGAAATAAACCCAAACGCAGAGGTTCGCACAGCGAACCCTACCCCGCGCGCGTGGGCTGACGATGTGACTCGATGTATTTGACCACATCGCCGACCAGATTGAACTGTTCCAGATCTTCATCCGGGACCGACTGCTCAAACTCATCCTCGACCGTCATCGCGAATTCGACCCTGTCGAGAGAGTCATACTTCAGGTCGTTGATGAAGTGGCTCTCGCCCGAGACCAGTTTCGGATCGATTCCGGCCTGTTCGGCGGCCAGCTCGATCACCTTCGCCAGAATTTCCGTTTCCATGGTTCTCTCCTTTGGCGCGCGCGGCTTCGGCCAGTGCCTGGCGCAGCCGGGCGCGGGTTATGTGGTTTGTTTTTAAAATTTCGTGGCCCAATCCGCGCCGGGCCAGGAGGATTCCCATCAAGAGATGATCGGTGCCGACGGCCAGCTCATCGCCGGGAGCGCTTTTGCGACGAGCCAGGCGCGCGGCCAGGCGCATGGCCCGCTTGGCTTCGGAATTTCGTCCCAGACGCCGGGGGACCGGACCTTCGGCCGGCGCTGCCTGCTCCTCAATCGCCTCGCGAAGCCGGCCGCGATCGATAGCCAGAGTCCGCAGGGCGCGGGCGGCGGCGCAGTTCGCGTCGGCCATGAGTCCGAGCAGAAGGTGCTCCTGGCCGAGGAAGGGCTGGCCGTAGCGGCGGGCTTCTGAGTGCGCGTGCTTGAGGGCCATGCGGGCGGCCGCGGTGAAGTTGTCGATCGATTGAACGGTCCGTTCGGCGGTCTGGGCGGCATCGCGGCGGGCCTGGGTCTGGTTTTCGGCCTCTTTTTCCAGCCATTCGGCGAGGCGGGCCTCGGAAATGAGCCACTTGCGACCCAGGTGGACCGCTGGTATCACGCCGTCCTGTAAGAACTTATAGACGGTGTTCTTATCCAGCCCCAAACGCTTGCCGACCCATTCGGGGTCGCGGTAGTCGAGGGCTTTGGGCGGGGCTGTCATTTGATTGATTTAATCTTAAACTATTTTAATTTAGTTTCAACTGAGAATGCGATTTTTAGGGAAAATCCATCGCCGGCGGCGGCGAAGAATCAGCGCAGGCCCCGCGCGCGGCGTGATTTAGCGCAAGGTCCGATAAGTTGGCGCGCGAAATCTGAGTTGCCGTTGTTGTCTTTCGTACCTGTGGTTTGGGCGATATAAGCTATACTTCTGAGGAAGAGCATCGCCCCACATTGCCGATGGGGAAGATGCCCGGGCGAAAAACGCATGAGCGATATTACCTTTGAACAGATCGAGAAACAGTACGCCATCAACCCCGCCCGGCAGGCCATCTTCAAGGAGCTGCGCGAGGAGATCGACTACTGGAAGCTAACCACAACCGCCCTCAAGGCCTGGGTCTTTGGCCAGTATTTCGGCATCGCCGACGAGCCGGAGAGGGTGCAGGTGTTGATTACCGCGGTGCTCAAGCCGCCGGATCCCGCACTGCCCCGGCCGGTGCGGCATGACAAGGTCCAGGTTTTCCGCCGCATGGGCCCGGCCCTCGTCACCAAGGAAGAAATGATTCGTACGTTCAATCTGCATCCACAGAACCAAGAAGAAGGGGTGACGCTGCGCCCCGAGCAGGTCAAAGAGCTGACCATTCCGTAGGTTGGGCACTCTCTATAGTTCAGTGCGGCTCTGAGCCGGGGCCGCGGCGCGGCGGGCCGGGACGCTGATCGCGAAGCTTGCCGACGAAGGGTTCGCCCGTCAGCGATTTCCACGTCATGATCTGATCGGCCGACAATTCACTGAGAATGCCGGCGACCCAGTCCTTCTGGATGCGCTCGGAGCCCGGTGGGCCGCCGAAGGGGCCGCGCTGGAAGCGGGCATCGCGAAATTCTCCCTGGACCAGCCGAATGTGATTTTTCTGAGCGGGGGTGAGCGCCAGAGCCTCCACCACGTCCGGGTCGCTGAACGCGAAAGGACCTCGAGTCGGGATCTGACGGTAGACCTGTTGAAGACGGGTCAGTTGCGCCGGCGTGAGCGTCGCGGTCATTCCATGCTCAATTTCGTCGGCCAGTTTCGAAAATCGTTCGCGCTTTTGCTCCGTGCTCATCTGGCGAAGCTCCTGGAAGTCACCAGGGCCGCCGTTCCTTCCCAAGGTCTCGCCCATCTCGCGAACTTTGTTCGTCTGCTCCGCCGAGAGTTTCAAATCCTCCCGCACCGATTCTTCAGAAGACAAAAGCCGCAACTGATATTGCACGCGGAAAAATGCATCGAATGCGGAAAGCTCGGCGAGGATCGTCGAGACGCGTGATCGCGCCGCATCCAGCTCGGCTCCGATGGTGGGATCATCCTTGCGGTCTTCCAGGAACGCCTGGTAATAGGCGAGCGACGCCTCCAGCATCATTTTGCGGACATTGGCCATTTCGGGCTTGTCCATCTCGTCGGCGGCGATGCGGGAGAAAAAGCCGACGGCATCGCGGGCCTGTTTGGAACTTTTTTCGGCCCGGATGCGCTGTTCCTCGGCCTCTTTGGCCTTTTGGCGCTCGCCCTGATACGCCGTCTTGGTCTTTCCCTGCTCCTGGGCGATCAGCAGGGTGCTGATGAGCGAGCCAATGGCGATTAACAGGAGCATCGCCAGCGCCGACGCGGCAAGTGACTTGTGACGCCGGGTCCATTTCACCGACTTGTCCCAGAGCGTGGGCGGGCGCGCCTGAATCGGCTCATCCTGCAAGAAGCGTCGCAAATCCTCGGCCAGGGCGCGAGCGGTTTGATAGCGCTCGGCGGGCTCTTTGGCTGTGGCCTTGAAAAGAATTGTTTCCAGCTCAGTTGGGATGGCTTTGTCAATTGCGCGGGGAGATTTGGGTTCGTGATCGGTGATTTGCCGCAGGAGTTGCTCGCGAGACTCGCCGGGAATTGCCCGCTCGAGCGTGAGAAGCTCATAGATGGTCAGGCCGAGGGAATAAACATCGGTGCGCTGATCGAGCACGGCAGCGCGGCCGGAGGCCTGCTCGGGGCTCATGTAGCGAAGCGTGCCCAACAGATCGCCGGTGCGCGTCAGGTTGCCTTCTTCTTCATAGAACTGCGCCAGGCCAAAATCGGTGACCCAGAGATTTCCCTTGGCATCGAGCAGGAGGTTTTCGGGCTTTACATCACGATGCACGACGCCCTGATGATGGGCATAATCCAGTGCCTCGGCGGCCTGAAGACCGAGGCGGGCGGCGGTTCGGAAAAACGCGGAACGCTTGGAGGTTCGCAGCAGCGAAAGATTCTCGGCCGGGATTGGAATTGATTCATCCGCCGATCGCCGCAGCCGCAGGACATGCTCGCGCTTTTCGATTTCCGAGAGCACCGGCTCGGTGGGGGCGGAGCCCGGAGAGGCCGTTCGAGTTTGTGTCGATGGGGAGCCGGTGCGCTTGACGGCCGAGCGCATCTCCCGAATCACCTCGGCGAGGCTCTGTCCCTCGATGAATTGCATCGCGTAATAATGCACCGACCGCTCGCATCCCACGGCGTAGACCGGAACGATGTTGGTGTGGTGCAACTGCGCGGCCGCCTGCGCCTCATTGCGAAATCGCTGGAGGTGACGGGCATCGAGCGTGGCGGCAAACGGCAGCACCTTGACCGCCACTCGCCGCCCCAACGAAAGCTGCACGGCCTCGTAAACCACGCCCATCCCCCCGCGGCCGATCTCACGGAGCAATTTGAAGTCGCCCAGCGGCCTGGCGGTGGCCGATTCATCATCCGCTTGAGCGGTCGCCGGTCCCTGCATTTGCGCTGCGGCGGAGTGAACAAAGGCAAGGCCGTCGAGGCATGTTGAGAGGTCCTCGGCGATCTCCGGGAAGCGCGAGATGAATTCCTGGCGGCTTGGGCGAACTCCTGCCTCCAGCAGCGCCATATATTCCCGCACGGCGGAAACCAGCCGCGGGTCTTCGGCTTCGCGGGATACTTCCGGGCCAACCGTGGCATCGGAATCTTCATCGATCTTTGGCCGAAGTGGACTCATGAGCCGCCTCCCATCGCCTGGCGCAGATTGGCCAGGGCCCGCACCCAGAGTTTGTAGACGCTGTTCTCGGTGCGATTCATGCGCAGCGCGACATCAGCGAAGCTCAACGCCTCAAGATGGCGCAGCACGATAACCTCGCGGTGATCCCCCGAGAGCCTTCCCAGCGCCTCGGCCAGCAACACCGCCTGCTCGCGGCGCGAGGCGTGCTGGCTGGGCGTGCTGTAGGAGGCGACCAGTCCCCGGTCCAATGCCAGCGATGATTGATCCAGCTCGGCCATCAGGTCGCGCTCCAGAGTCACATCGCGCCCCTTGGTGCCCAGATATCGACGCAGCATCAGGGCGAACTGGCCGGCCATGATCCGCCGCAGCCAGGTGACGAATTCGGCCTCGGTTGTGCCGCGAAACTGGGGAAATTGCCGGTGGACGCTCAGGAAAACCTCCTGAACCAGGTCAGCCGGGTCGGCCTTGCCCTGGAGCCGTTTGCCAATTTGCATGCGCGCCAGCAGGGTCAGGTATTGCGAGTAGCTTTCCAGAAGCCGGCCGAGCGCGCCATCTCCGCCGCGTTTGGCCTCAGCGAGCAATAGCTCCAGATCGGCAGGCATCAGTACATCATAAACGATGTGCGGCCGGGCAACTCCTGTTATCCGAGTTGCGCGCGCGGAGAGTTTCTTCCCGCGAATATCGCTTTTTTTTATGTTTTTTATGCGGCGGTGACGCGGCTGATCGTGTCGCGCAGCGTCTGAACGCTGATGGGCTTAATGAGGTGCATCTCAAAGCCCGCGTCGCGGCTCTGCTGGAGATCGTAATCCTGTCCAAACCCGCTGACGGCGATCCCCTTGATCGGCTTGCGCCTTTTGAGCTCGATCATGATCTGTGTGCCGCTGCCATCGGGGAGGCCGATGTCGGAGAGCAGCACATCAAAGTCGGCATGATCTGCGGCCGCCAGCGCCTCGCCGACGCTTGCGGCTTCGGTCACGGTGCAGCCGAAGCTCTGGAGGAGACGGGCCATGACCTTGCGAGTATCCACGTGGTCTTCCACCAACAGCACGTGGCAGCGCTGCATCATCGGCGCGGGTGCGGCGGCCGGCGTAGCGACGACGTGGACGGGCGGGACCGTTTTCAGTTCAACCTTGAACGTCGAGCCAGCACCGAGGCCGGGACTGCTGGCGGTAATGCTTCCTCCGTGCATCTCGATCAGCGACCTGGCAATCGAAAGACCCAGGCCAAGCCCGCCTTGTTTTCGCGATTGCTCGGACTGCTCGAATGCATTGAACAGCCGCTCGCGCAACTCGGGATCGATTCCAGGTCCAGTGTCCTTAACCTCGGCCCACATCTTGCCGCCGACGGCATCGTCATTGGTGCGCACGGCGATGGCGCCGCCGTTGGGGGTGAATTTGACGGCGTTGGAGAGAAGGTTAAGAAACACCTGCTGTAACCGGCCGGCATCGGCCCACACATGGTGGAGCCGGGCACGCAGTGCGGTGGTCAGCTCCAGTTCCTTGTTATCAATCTCCGGCTGCATGATGCCGATGGCCGCCCGTAGTATCTCGTGCACATCAACGATCTCGTGGTCAAGTTTGACCTTACCCCGCGTGATCCTGGTGAGATCCAGGAGATCATCCACGAGTCTGGCTTCGGTCTCGACGTTGCGACGGAGCATGCCGAGCTGGCTTCGCAGCTCCTCCGGCAGATCAGGTTGCCTTTCCATAAAACTCAGCGCAGCCAGGACCGGGGTGAGCGGCGTGCGCAGCTCGTGGGAGAGCACGCTGAGGAAATGATCCTTGGCGCGGCTGGCCTGCTCCGCGGCTTCCTTGGCGATCTCCAGCTCGCTTTGAATTTGCTTTTGCAGGCTGATGTTGCGCGCTATTTTCGAAGCGCCGGTGATCTTTTCCTCGCCATCGCGAACCGGAGAGATGGTCACCGAAACGTCAATCAGCCGGCCATCCTTGGTCATGCGGACGGTTTCGAAATGATCGACGCGCTGCCCGGCCCGCAACTGCCGCAGGATGGCGGGTTCCTCGTTGTGCCGATCGGGCGGAATGATCACATTGATGGCCCGGCCGATTACTTCTTCCGCCCGAAAGCCGAAGATTCGCTCCGCGCCTCTGTTCCAGGTGGTGATGATGCCATCGAGGGTTTTGCTGATGATGGCATCGTCCGATGACTCGACGATGGCGGCGAGCTTGGCCTGTACCTCTGCAAGTTTTGGGGACATGCGCGCCGCGATCTGGGAACTCAGCGCGGCAATTTCGAGTTGCGCACTGTGGAGTTCCTCGAGAAGCTGCTCGTGGTTCTTGGGCTGTCTGCTCATGGGATGCGGCATCGGACGAACGCGAGCACGTCATCGTATATACGTCTCAAAGGATTGCTAAGGTTCAAAATTCAGCTTTCTTTCCAACGGCCCAACTCATCCCGGTTGCTTGCAAGGCGATTTCCAACTGTCTAGAATCCGGCAGGAACGCCTGAGGGAGTGGATAAACTGCGCCATTAGCTCAATTGGCAGAGCAGCAGACTCTTAATCTGCGGGTTCTAGGTTCAAGTCCTAGATGGCGCATTTCTCATTTTTCTTGACCGAAAGTCACGTATCTTCCAGAATTTATGGAAGAAACCGGCGGGTGCGCGCAACATTATTCGGGCAGCCTCATAACTGTGTTCGGCCGGTCTACATTCGGGTGGAGGTAACCAGGGATGATCATCGAGCATGCTCTTGCTTCCCGCCGGCGTTTTTTGCGGCGGTTTGGCGTTGGTGCGGCCGCGCTCGCCGCCTCCAATTGGTTCGTTCGCGGCGCTTTCGCCGAGGAGCTGGTGCGCACGCCGGCCCAGACCGAAGGCCCTTTTTACCCCGATCATCTGCCGCTCGACACCGATAATGACCTTCTTGTCATCAACGATTCGATCACGCCGGCGGTCGGCGAAATAACTCACCTGAGCGGGCGACTACTGGATAGCCGCGGAGAACCTTTGCGCAATGTCCTCGTCGAAATCTGGCAGGTGGATAACAACGGCGCTTATCTTCACAGCCAGACCGGCAATCGGGAGAAGCGGGATAAAAACTTCCAGGGGTTTGGGCGATTCCTCACGGGATCCACGGGTGAATATTATTTCCGCACGGTCAAGCCGGTTCCGTATCCCGGCCGCACGCCTCATATTCATTTTGCGATCAAGGCGAAGGGTCAGGAAAAATTCACGACGCAGTGCTACATCAAGGGCCATCCGCAAAACGACAAGGATGGCGTTCTGCGCGGCATTCGTGACCAGAAGGCGAAGGATTCGGTGATGGTGGATTTCACGCCGATGAAAAATTCGCGCATTGGTGAGCTGAGCGCCAAATTTGACATTGTCATGGGCTTCACGCCGGCGGCTTAAGCAGTTGGGGAAGGTTATCATGCGCCACTCGCGGGTCATCGCTCTGTTCATCGGCCTGCTTTGCGTTGCCACGGCCCGTGGCGGCGTGGTCATCAACGAAATCTTCTATCACGCCCCCAACGATCTGGATGACGTGCAGTGGATCGAGCTGTTTAACAGCGGCGATCAGCCGGTCGATATCAGTGGGTGGTCGCTGGACCAGGGCAAGCTCTACACATTTCCAAAAGAGACCGCCATCGCCGCGCAGGGGTACGTGGTTGTCGCGTTCAGCGCCGAGCAATTCCGCCAGAATTATGGCACAGCGGCGATCGGACCGCTCAAGCGCTCCCTCAAGCGCGGCGGGGAACAGATCGAACTCGCCAATGCCAAAGGCGAGCGGGTCGATCTGGCGCGTTACAAAGATCATGAGCCGTGGCCGGTCAGTCCGGATGGATATTCGGCCTCGCTGGAGCGAATCTGCCCGACGGTTTCCGGAGAGATGGCCGAGAATTGGTCGGCGTCGCCGCTGCCGATCGACACGCCGCGCCCGGCGGGGACTCCGGGCAAGAAAAATGCCAGCTTCTGCGCGGTTCTTCCGCCGGGCATCAAAATCATCAGCCCGATTGTCGATGATTCGGCTCCAAATCAGCCTCTGAACATCGAAATTGAGGCCAAAGATCCGGCGGCCATCAAAGAGATCACTCTTTTTTATCGCACCGTCGCCGAGGGGCTGGAGGGGAAGGAAACGGCCAAGCCAATCGAAAAAGATCCTACCACCGGCCGATTTTCCGCGGCGATTCCCGGCCAGGCCGCGAATACGCTGGTTCGCTATCGCATCAAAGTCAGCGGCGATGGCGCTTCGCGTTTCTACCCGGCCGAAAATGATCTGTGCCCGGCGTTCTCGACTTATATTCATGAACCCTGGAAGCTGGGGAAGATTCCATTCGGGCTGATTCTCCATGGGAATCAGCCGCGGGGGATACGGGGCATCCGCGGGTTTCTGGGCGGCGGCCAGCCTTCAGGCGATGCCCGGCCTCCGCGCGGCTCGTCGGCATTTGTTTATGTGAACGAGAAAACGGGGAAGACCACCCTCTTTGATTTCGTCAACGCCATCGAGCGGCGCGGCGGCCGCGGCTTTAAGGTCCATTTCCACAAGGACAACACGCTCAATGGCATGACCGCCATCAGCATCATCTTCGAAGGCAACGAACGGTTTCTCATGGCGGAGGCCATGGCATATGACCTTTATCGCCGGGCTGGAAATGCAGCGCCGCTGGCGGATTTTCTGCGGCTGAGCGTCGATGGGCGAATGGTTGGTTATCACCTGATGGTGGAGAATCCCAATCGCTCCTTCGTTCGCCGCAACAAGGTCGATGACAGCGGAAATCTCTACAAGATCCGCTGGTTTGGGCGCGGGATCGTCGGCCAGCATGAGAAGAAGACCAACCTCCAGAGCGGGCACGATGATCTCATTGCCGTGGTCGAACAATTGCGCAAAACCAAAGGTGATGAGCAGTGGAAGGTGATCCAGGAGAACTTTAACGTCAATCAGGTCGCCACTTATTTTGCGGTCAACATGGTGCTTTCGCACTGGGATGGTTACTTCAACAACTACTACACCTATCACGATCCTCGCAAAAATAAGTGGGAGATGTATCCCTGGGACCAGGACAAAACCTGGGGCTATTTCGACGGCATCGGCAACGATGAGGTTTTCTTCGACATGCCACTGACTTTTGGGATGGAGGGGGACCAGCGTCTGGCCGAGAATGGCCGGGGGGGTGGCAATCCGTTTGGCGGCGGGCCGGCGTGGTGGCGGCCGGGTGGATATTTTTCCAGCCCGCTGCTGGCCAATCCGCAATTCCGCGCCATCTTCCTGGCCCGCGTGAAGGAAATCCTCGACAAGAATTACAACGAGGTGGTTTATATTCCGCTGCTGAAGGAGATGGGTGCGCGATTGAAGGATGATGTGATTCTTCG
>JBGPEF010000014.1:0-23687 GCA_041482675.1 Tepidisphaeraceae bacterium
GCCCAATACAACCATCCCGGCGCGGTCCATTCCCCACCGGTTTCTATCGAGTTCGAATTGCAGAAGGGGATGACATTCTTCCACTCTTCCGTATACATGCGCACGGCCAGCAGCAGTTGCCGGTGATTGTTCATGCAGATGACGCGATTCGCCTGCTCCTTGGCCCGGCTCAGCACCGGCAGAAGGATGGCAATCAAAATGGCGATGATCGCAATCACCACCAGCAGTTCCACCAGCGTAAACGCCCTTCGACGATACATGGCATCTCCAGATGTGTGCTACCGACCCTGAAGTGGCGCAATCAGGTTACCCCGCCGCGCTTGCGAAGGTCAATTAAAAATGGAAATATCACGAAGGCTGGAAATTAATTTTCACGTCCCCGCCTGCCCCGAGCGATTCATGCCGCCTTGCTTGCGGGGGCCGCCGCTGCGGCCGGCGCCGCGGTCACCGCCGCTTTCGTCGCCCGCGCCCGGTTAAACCCGTCCAGCGCGGCCACTTTATAACACTCGGCCAGCGTCGGGTAATTGAATACCGCCTCGATGAAATAATCGATGTTCATTCCCGCCGCCATGACCGTTTGGCCGATGTGAATCAGCTCGGTCGCCCCCGTGCCAATGATGTGAACGCCCAGCAATCTCCGGCTTTCCGGATGAAACAGCAGCTTCAATAATCCGTGCGGATCGGCCAGCAATTGCCCGCGGGCAATCTCCCGATATCTCGACATCCCCACCTCATAGGGCAGGCCCTTTTGCGTCAGGCTCTGCTCCGTCTCGCCCACCATGCTGATCTCCGGGATCGTATAGATTCCAATGGGAAACAACGGTGTTGCCGCGTCGATGCGCTGCCCGAACATATGCTCCGCCGCCAGCCGACCCTGCTCCATGCTGGTGGACGCCAGCGCCGGGAATCCGATCACATCCCCGGCCGCATAGATGTGCGGCGCCTCCGTCTGGAAAAACTCGTTGACCTTCAGCCGCCCGCGGTTGTCGGCCAGCAATCCGGCCGCCGGCAGATTCAAATTTCCCGTCGCCCCCTGCCGCCCCACCGTGTACAGCAGCACATCCCCGCGAACTTTCTTATTGCTCGCCAGCGTGGCCTCCACGCAATTGTCCAGCAGCGCGATCTCCGACACCTGCTCCCCCATCCGAAGCCTCATCCCCATATCGCGCATTCTGAACTGCAACGACTCGGCCAATTCATCATCCACAAACTCAAAGAGCCGCGGCCGCCCCTCCACCAGCGTGACCTTCACGCCAACGGCGCTCATCATGCATGCATACTCGACGCCGATTACTCCGCCGCCGACGATGATCATCGACCGCGGCAAAACGGTCATGTGCAGGAAATCATTGCTGTCGATGATTCGCCCCGGCGTGAACGGCACCGTGCTCGGCCGCGCCGGCTCCGTCCCGCACGCCACCAGCACGTACTTGGCCCGCAAATCCAGGTTGTCATCCCCGCGGTTGATCCGCACCTTGTTCTTGTCAACGAAAGACGCCTCGCCAAAGAGCATCTCCACCCCATTGCGCTCCATCTGGTTGCGGATGACATCGACCTCGGTCCTGATCACATGATGGGCCCGATAGACCAGGTCGGCCATGGTGATCTGGTGCTTGACCGCATATCCATCGCCGTAAACCGACCTTTCCCGCAGGCCGGTCAGGTGCAGCACGGCTTCCCGAATTGCTTTGGATGGAATCGTCCCGGTATGAATGCACACGCCCCCGATCCAGTTGCTGCGGTCAACCAGCGCCACCCGCTTGCCATGCTTGGCCGCGTTGAGAGCGCCCTTCTGCCCCGCGGGGCCGGAGCCGATAACTATCAGGTCGTAATCGCGTTGTGCCATAGAGGGATTGCCCATGGTCTATCGACCACGGGAGGGTGCGGATTACCTTTGGCGGGAATTGGCGCAGAAGGCGTGGTAAGTCCGACAAGAATGAACCTGGAATGCCTGCTGCGTAGCTGACGGCGGCGCGATCAGTGACCGTTTTTGACGTCCGGAGTGTTCCACAAGCGTGTCCGAACACCGGTGTCGGCGGCCTCTTTGAAATAATCCTTGACGGTGATCCACTCGACGCTCATGCCGGCCGTGCTCACGATGGCGCCGGAGATGCTGTTGTTTCGTCCGGCGGCCGTGTTGGTGTCCCTGGCGCCCTTGGAACCACCATGTCGGGAGGTAATCCCTTCCGGCGGGAAGTTGGATCCATCGTTGTAGATGTTGGCGCCGCCGGTCCAGTATTCATCCAGCTCCCACATGATGATGTCACTGGGCTTGAATTGTGTGAGCTTGAAGAACGGGACCTTGGGGCTGCTTCTTCCATATCCATTCACCGATCCGTTGAGCCCATAACTGGTGATCGGATGCACCGTCGCGCTGGGGCGATTGTAGGGCGGCGGATCGAATGGGCAGCGATATATCTTTGGATTCCTAATGTATCTAAACAATGCACCGGTCTTAAGATCGTCCTCGTTTTTGTAGGCTCCGCCGAAGTTCACTTTGGCATCGTAAAGCCAGCCGGGACAGTTGGCGGCGTTCTCCTGACCAAGCCAGTTGCAATGAGGAATGTAGCCCTTGTTGTCATTGGCATAGAACGCGATTGCCAGGAGCAATTGCTTGTGTTGGCTCAGACACACCACGCGGTTGGCTTGTTCCTTCGCCCGCCCCAACACCGGCAGCAGCATCGCAATCAACAGCGCGATGATGGCGATGACCACCAGCAACTCGACCAGCGTGAACGCGCGACGACACACAGTTTTCATAACGGCCTCGGGATATGAACCAACTCCGCTCGCGAGCAAAAAGAGGTGCAGCCAAGGTAGGATACCCCCCTCCGGCCGCCACAGCAAGCGAAATAGCGCCACGCCCGGCGATGGTTAAGCCGAGATTACGGCGGAGCGAAACGCAAATTATGAAATCTCAAAGCCCGAAATTCCCAGCAGCCCGCCGCTCACTCTGGTCTCTCAACCCGCCTTATAATCCGTACTAACCATTCCCCATGCCCCCCTCCGAATCCGATTTCCTCGACTGGATCCGCTCTCAACAACAGCTCTCCCCCCTGGTCCGCCTTCCAGCCGGCGATGATCTGGCCATCCTCAACTGGCCGAATAACGACCTTCTGCTGATCGGCGCTGATCAGGTCCTCGATGGCATCCATTTCGACTCCGCCGAGCACACCCCGAGGCAAATCGGCCGAAAAGCAATGAACCGCAATCTTTCCGACTGTGCCGCCATGGCCTGCCTCCCCGCGGCCGCCATCGCCACCGTCGCACTCCCGCGCGGGGCGGGGCTGGAGTTCGCCAAAGAGCTTTACCTAGGCCTGCAAGAGGCCGCCGATGCCTTCGATTGCCCCATCGTTGGCGGCGACACCGCATCGTGGGATGGAAAGCTCGCCCTGAGCGTGGCGATTCTTGGCCGCGCTGGCGGAATTACTCCCATCACTCGCTCCGGCGCAAAACCCAACGACGGCATCTATGTCACCGGCCCGCTGGGTGGATCGATCCTCGGCCGGCACATGACCTTTATCCCCCGCATCAAAGAGGCGCGCACACTCGCCCAATCCTCCCCCATCACCGCCATGATCGACATCAGCGACGGACTCTCCCGCGACCTGGCGCGGATCTGCCAGCAGAGCAGCGTCGGCGCGATCATTAACGCCTCCGCCATCCCGATTCATCCCGACGCTGTCGAGCGGTCCAAAAAATCGGGCCGCGATTCACTTGAGCATGCCCTGCACGACGGCGAAGACCACGAGCTGCTCTTCACAAGTCCCACCCACCCACCCATTGGCATTCACATCGGCCAAATCACGGCCGACCGCTCGCTGCTGCTGGCGAAGGATGGCCGAAACCAGCCTCTTTCCGTCAAGGGCTGGGATTATGCGCTGTAAACATCGCCCCAAAGGCACGCCCATTGCTCGTCCCCTTGTGCCGAATTACGTCCGTGCAACGCAAAGGAGCGACCATGCCTTCTCGCAAGCGTATCGTCCCGCTATTCCTGCTGGTTCTCGGCTGGATGTGGATCTATCGCCTGCCGGATGGCAGCGCCTTGGCCGAAGTGAAGGATGAAACGGGACTCTTCTCGTCGTCCGCAACCCCCCAGACGGAGCGTTCTCCAACTCCCGGTGCGTTACAATCCGCACCGTGAATTATTTCTCCAAGAGCGTTTCCGATACTGAGCAAATCGCCGCGCAACTCGCCCCATCCCTCCAAGCCAACGACGTGCTCGCCCTCGAAGGCGACTTGGGCGCGGGCAAAACCCAATTCGTCCGCGGCCTCGTGAAGGCACTCGGCGGCAATCCCCGTGATGTCTCCAGCCCCACTTTCATCCTCTTAAATGTCTATAAAACCCCGCGCTTCCCCGTCTATCACCTGGATGCCTATCGAGTCCACGGCGGCGAGGATTTCTCGGCCATCGGCTTTGCCGAGCTGCTCGATCAAAACGGCATCGTCGTCGTCGAATGGCCCAGCCGCGTGAAAGAGATTCTCCCGCCCGGCCGCATCAACATCACCTTCGAAATCACCGGCAAAACCCGCAGAGATATTAACGTGGCACGGGCGCCTCGCCCGTGATTTAGTTCCGGCTCACCTTTCTCGGCGCAACCATCCCTTCCAAATCCTTCAAATCAAACTCCCCCAGCAATCCAAAACAGAACATCTCCGGCGTCTTTTCCATGGTCCAATCCTTCTCAATCACTTCCCTCAAACTCCCCAGCGCCTGATTCATCTCCACTCCCGCAATGGCCGGTTCCAGCGCCGCCGCGACCAGCGCGAACGCGCTCGATCTTGGCCCCACCGCCACCACGCTTACCTCCTCACCCTGGTACTTCTCGCCAATCCACCTCGCCCCCGCCGCCACCTCACTGGCCTGGAGCCCCAGCGGCCGGTCCCCGATCGTCAGCAGCAGCAGGGCAAACAAGTGCTCCTTCTGCTCGATCTTCGACTCGCCGAAATAAAACGGATCCATCGCCACCACCCGCTTCCCCGCCGCCAGCAGTTTTTCCACCTGCTCGCCGGCCGCTTTTCTTCCCCCATCATGCACCACGATCACCGTCCCCTTCGCCCCCGCCCGCGACAGTTCCACGCACGGCACGCTCCAGGCATCGCCCATGCGCAATTTCCAGCGATGCACCGAAACTCCATCCTTCTCCTCCACTCCCGCGCTCTGGGCCCCAACCTTCAAATCCTTCCAGCTCACAATCTCCTTCAACCTGAACTTCCGCTCCGGCGATCCCGGCGCCACCCGCGGCAAATCCCTGCTCAATTTCATGGCCAGCGTATGAAAATCCTCCTGCTCCGCCGGCAGCTCCACCACCAGTTGCTCCTTGGTCTTCACCTCGCCGTTGGATTCAATCTCCCGATAATCCATCCCCTTCCCCGCATAAAAAAAGTCCCCCACCATCTTGTAAAACTCCTCCCGGTTTTCCTTCTCATAGTTGTGCGTCCCCGGCACATCATTCACATGCGACCGCAGCGCACTCTCGGCCCCATACAGTGCAAAAATCGGCCGCGCCGCCTCCATCAGCGGGGTTAGCGCGTGCCCCGACGCAAAACAGCAATCATCCTTGCTGTTAAACGTCAACAAAGTCGGCCGCGGCGCACGCATGGTCGTCAGGTGCGTGTAATCCACAAACTTCCCCAGATCACACGGCGTCTGCTCCGAATCCCCCAGGTCTTCCAGAAATCTCGCCCGCGTCTTAAAGCTCGAATACCCGGCCACCGGATCTGACAATTTCACCCGCTCATCCAGCCCGCTGATAAAAATCGTCTGCCATCCTCCACCCGACAATCCCGTCACCCCCAGCCGCTCCTTGTCCACCGGCTCCAGCGACTCCAGCAAATCCAGCCCCCGCGCCATCGCCAGATAAAACGGCGCAATCCCGCTGGTCCCGCACAGATCGAGCTGATTCATCCTCGCATGATTGAATCCCGCCCCCGCCAGTTGCCCAAACGAAAACCATTCGACATTCAGCGCAAAGCAACCGCGCTTGGCCTGATTGATGCAATTGATCTGTTTATACCCAACCGCTTTCCCGCCCCCGTCGTGTCCGGTCACATTGAGAATTCCCGGCGCCTTTCCCTCAACCTTATCCGGCACATAAAGCAGCGCCGGAATCCACATCCCCGGCACCGCCTCATATCTCACCCGCCTGATCGTATATCCCGGCCCCCCTGCCACCGTCCGCAGCCACTGCACCTTCCCCTTATAATTCCTCCACACCGCCGCCTCTCCCCGAAACACCACATTATCCAGCACCTCCGCCCGCATCTTCTTGGCCGCTGCCTCCCACTCCTCTTTTGAATTCACCTTCGGCATCGCCGGAATCCGCGCCTCGCAATAGTCCTGCACTTCGCTCATCGCCTGCTTGGGCCCGATGATGCTCTCCGAGAGAATTTCCTTCACATCCCCCCGCGCGCAAGCGCAAAGCGCCAGCAACGCGATGATCGCAATGCTTCTGCCCATTTTTATTCCCTTTATGTAGGGTGCGGCTTGCCGCACCATCTTCGAAGCTCACGAATTGAGGTGCGGCAAGCCGCACCCTACGCGAGAATCGCCTTCACCACATTCCCACTCACGTCGGTGAGACGGAAATCGCGTCCGGCATGCCTGAACGTCAATCGCTCATGATCGAAACCCAGCAGGTGCAGAATGGTTGCATGAAAATCGTGAACATGAACTTCATTCTCGATGACCCGCCCGCCATATTCATCGCTCTTCCCATGCACGATCCCACCCTTCACTCCACCTCCCGCCAGCCAGGATGAAAACACACTATTGTGATGGCTGCGGCCATTGGGACCGTCCGTGAATGGAGTCCTTCCAAATTCGGTGGTCCAAACGACCAGCGTATCCTCCAACATCCCCCGCGATTTCAGATCCCGCAGCAGGCCCGCGATCGCCATATCCACATTCTTCGCCAGCGGCCCGTGCTGCTTCATGTCCGAATGCGAATCCCAATTATTGTTCGACCCGGTATCAATCAGCTCGACGAATCTCACGCCTCGCTCGACCAATCTTCGCGCCACCAGACACTGCCACCCAAACCCCTTGCTGCTTCCTCTCTCCAATCCATACAAATCCAGCGTCGCATCGCTCTCGTGCGTCAGATCCAGCACCTCCGGCATCGCCTGCTGCATTCCAAAGGCCGTCTCAAATGACTTGATGCGTGCTGAAAGCACCGGATCGGCCGGATGTTTCCGCTGGTGCATGTGGTTGAATCGATCCAGCAGCCCCAATTCCATCTCCTGCACCGCCTGCGACGGCGAGCGCCGATTCAGATCCGGAATCGGCTCCGCGCCGGCGAGCACTCGCGTCCCCTGGTGGCATCCCGGCAGAAAATCCGCGCTCCACACCTGGCTCCCGGCATAGGGAAGTTGCGGCGCAAGCACCACGAACGACGGCAGATTCTGATTCACCGTCCCCAACCCATAACTCACCCACGACCCGATGCTCGGCCGCGCAAACGTCACCGACCCGGTGTGAATTCCCAGGGTGGCCTGAAAATGGTCGTTGTGGTCCCCCTTCATCGAGCGGATCAGGCAAATATCATCGACGCACTGGCGCACATTGGGGAAGAGGTCGCTGACTTCCGTCCCGCAGGTCCCACCCGGCTTGAATTCCCAGAGCGGCCGCAAATAAGGCCGGCCATTGGGCGATTTGATCCGGCTCGATCCCGCATCCGCAAACAATTTCGGCTTGGGATCAAACGAATCCATGTGCGAGACGCCCCCGCTCATGTACATGAAGATCACCCGCTTGGCCCGCGGCGCATAGTGCGGCGCACGCGGCGCCAGCGGATTCACATCGCCCCTGGACTCATCGGCCAGAAGCTGCTGCAAAATCCCCGGCATCAAAATCGATCCGGCCGCCAGCGAGCGGATCATCTGCCGCCGCGAAAATTGATTTCTCTCAACACCCATGATCCTCTATCTCTCTATCTGATTTCTCTTCTCTGCCTCTCTGCGTCTCTGCGTCTCTGCGGTTGCATCTCTTCGTTCTGCGCCGTCACTCCAGAAAGAAAAACTCATTGCTCCCCAAAATCATCCGCGAATAACTCGCCAGCGCCGCCTTTGTCTGCTGGTCCCACGGCAATCCCGCCTCTTTCATCTTCTCTTTGCATTCCTTCAAATATTCATGCCCCATCTGCCTCTCCTCGCTCGTCGGCATGCGGCCGTATGCCAGCCGATAGGCATACTCGATCCGCTTATCCTCCTCCACCACCGCCAGCCCCACCCGAATCGCAAATTTCTCGGCCATTTCATGCGCAAATGGATCATTCATCACAAACAGCGCCTGAATCGGCGTCGTGCTCATCGCCCGCACCGCCGTCGTCGCGTTCGTGTCCGCCCCATCAAAGACTTCCAGGAACGGCTGCTTCTTGATCCTCTGCTGCATCAGATAAATCCCCCGCCGATGCGAATCATAATTGGCCACAAACGGCTTGTGCTGCGTGTATTTCCACTCCGTTTCCGGCGGAAACGGATGCGGCCCCGACGGCGACTCATCCAGCTCCGCGCTCATGAACAGCATCGCATCGCGAATCTCCTCGGCCGACAGACGCCTGCGATTGAAGCGCCACAGATAATCGTTGTCGTAATCCACGGCCGAATTCGTCGGCTCATCGTCGCAGGCAAGCTGATACGTCCGCGACATCATGATCAGCTTGTGCATCGACTTGATCGACCAGCCACCCTCGACCAACCGCGACGCCAGCCAATCGAGCAATTCCGGATGCGTCGGAGCCTTGCCGCGCGAGCCAAAATCGTTTGGCGTCTGCACGATCCCCCTGCCAAAGTGATATTGCCAGATGCGATTGGCCATCACCCGCGCTGTCAGCGGATTCTTCGGATCGGCGATCCAGTTCGCCAGCTCCAGCCGGCCGCTTCCCTTGCAATCCTGCGCCAGTTTCTGCCCGCCCAGAATCGTCAGGAATCCCCGCCGAACCGTCTCCGCCTGGTTCTGCGGATCACCCTTCCGCTGGATCTTCGCATCCCCCGGCGCACCTTCCTGCGCCGCATACGCCTTCTCCACCGTCATCGGCTTGAATTCCAGCCGCAACTGCCGCTCGCGCAGCTCGGCCATGTCCGCCTTGACCTGAAGCAGGCTTCTCTGTCCCGGCTCGGGCAATCCCGGATCATCCTTGTGCGAAACCCGCTGGTGCCGTGCCACCGGAAACACCGCGCAAACTTCCTTCAGCTCCCGCTGCTTTTCCCGCACAAGCAGCGGCGTTCGCTCCTGCACCAGCCGCTCCATCTGGTCATCGATCTCCGTCAATTCCTTCTCATATTTCCGCAGCGACTCGGCCTCCTCCCCATCCACCAGCGGCACAAAATCCTTGGTGTGCTTGTAAATCTCCGTCCCCGGAAACGCATATTTGGTGCTCTTAAAAATTCCGTACAGCGCGTAGTAATCACTCGTCGGGATCGGATCAAATTTGTGATCGTGGCAGCGCGCACAGCTCACGCTCAGCCCCAGCATGGTCTTGCCGACATTGTCGATGGTGTCTTCGATGGTCAGATGAAATTCCGCCGCCCGCGATCCAAATCTGCGCGCCTCGGCCAGATATCCTGTCGCGATAATCCCATCCCACTTGTCCTCGGTCTTCTCCGGCCTGGGCAACAAATCCCCGGCGATCTGCTCTTTCAGGAACTCATCATAAGGCTTGTCGGCATTGAACGACTTGATGACGTAATTGCGATATTTGTAAGCCGACGGCACCGGATAATCCGAATTGCACCCCGATGTATCCGCATACCTCGCCAGATCCAGCCAATGCCTCCCCCATTGCTCCCCATAATGCGGCGAGGCCAGCAATCGATCCACCACCTTCTCCCACGCCGTCGGCGATGTATCGGTCAAAAATGCTTCCACTTCCTCCGGCGTCGGGGGTAGCCCGGTCAGATCAAACGTCGCCCGCCTGATCAACACCACCCGATCCGCGCTCCCCACCGGCTTCAATCCCTTCGCTTCCAACTTCGCGAGAATAAACCGATCCAAATCATTAATCGCCCAATGCTGATCCGATACCACCGGGACTTGTGCATCGCGCACGGGTTGGAACGCCCAAAACTCCCTCGCCTTCGCATAGTCATACGGAGGCGGCGCTGGTTTCGCGACCATCGCCGCAGTCCGCGGATCAGGCGCACCCATCCTCACCCATTCCTCAAAATGCGCGATCTGCTGCTCCGCCAGCGGCTCCTTGGGCGGCATGCGAATCTCTTCATCGTGATAACGAATGGCCGTAATCAGCCGGCTCTTGTCCGGATTCCCCGGGACGATCACCACCCCGTTTTCCCCGCCCTTAAGCAATCCCTCGCGCGTATCCACCAGCAATCCCCCCTTCACCTTCTCCGCATCCTTCGAGTGACACCGATAGCACCTCTCCACCAAAACCGGCCGGATGTTTTTCTCGAAATACTCAATCCCCTCGGCCGAAGGCTTGGTGGCTGGGCCGGCGGCGGCTGGGACTGCCAGGCTCAGGCGCGGCACCAGCATCGCAAAAGCAAAACCCAGGATTATCTGGAAATATCGCTTCATCGTTCCGATCACCGCCAGAGATGCGCTCCGTCAGCCATTATACCAACCCGCCCCCCGAGCGTTTCCATCTTTGCGGCGAGCATCCCCCGGCTAAAGTCGCAACTCCACCCCCACCATCACCATCGGCCCAAAATCCGCGTTGATGTCATTGCTCATGTCCTGGTGATCGTGAAATGAAATCTTCTCATACCCCGCCCCCGCAAACCCGCTCAAGGCAAAACTCCCCTTCTCAACGAACCGGTATTTCCCCACCAATTCCGCCGTCGCGATCCATGGCAGGCCCGAAAACGGCAGCGTCGAGGTCACCTCTCCCGCCACCGACAGCTTCCTGGTCGCATGCCACTCCATCTCCACACCCATCTGCGGCGCAACCTTGATGTACGACCGATCCACCTGCGTCCCGCCCGTTCCATCCAGCCGATAATGGAAATCCCAAATCGCCGCCCCCACCCGCGAGTGAATCTCCACCGGCAACTCGGCCCCAGGCTCATCTCCCCGCTGGATCCGATAGCGATATCCCACCCGATACCAATCCATCTTCACATCCGACTTCACCCGAGATCCCGCCATGAAGAACTCGTTCTGGCTCACCAGGCTCTCTTCCAGACGCGCATCCTCCGACATCCGAACCCACTGTCCGCCCAGATAAATTCCGTGATCCCCCACGCTGGCCGTCGCTTCCGCATCATAGATGCTGGCTGTGTTGATGCCGATCTCCCCCAGCCTCGGCCGATCTTTGCTGCTCGTCCCCGGCCTGCCGCCGCTGGGCGTCTGCAAATGCCCCGAAACCGGCCCGTACATCCACATTCCCTCAAAGGTCAGATGAAACGCCCGCGCATCCGTTTCCACCACGCGATCCGCCGCATAAATCGCCCGCCCCAGTTCCTCCTCCAGCGCACCTTGCGACTCGTCCGCCGCCACCGCGCGCACCATCACCAGCAATGAGAAAACCACCACCCCGAATTGAAACGGAAATCTTCGATTTCGCCCGCGCTCCATCGCAACTCCCGGCGCTAACCCCGCCCAGCCTTCGCCGGATTCGTCGCGGGCTTGGTAGCCCCCGCCTTCTCCGCGGCCTTCCTCTCCTTCTTCCTCCGGTCCTCCTCATCCTTGATCGCCTTCTCAAACTCCTTCCACTGCGCCTGTACATCCGCCGGCCACGCCGCCGTCATTTGTTTCCCCCACTTCCTGTCCCGCTTGGGCAACTTGTCCTCTGAGGGCCCCTTGGTCTTTGGCGGCTCATCCACATCCTGGATCTTGTCCACGACCTTCTTGATGTAATCCAACCGCTGCTGCCCTGGCGGCAATGCGAAAAACTTGTTCATCCGCCCCACATATTTGCCCATCCACGCCGCCTCGCGCGCCATCCCCATATCCGGCTCGCTCAGCTTCCCCGCCCGAAATAATTTATCCAACTCCTCCTCGCGCGTCTCAATCGCGCCCAGATAGAGTTGCTTCTTTTCCCACGGCAATTCGTTGAATTTCGGCCCGATCACAAATGGCACCAGCTTGTCCGTCGGCGCTGTCGCCGGCGGCGGGGACGGATGCAGCGTTTTCCACAAAAACCACCCCCCCACCGCCGCCACAAGCAACGCCAGCATCGCGATGATGGCCACGATCGGCTTCTTCTTCGCCGCCGGCGCGCCTCCGGCCGGCGTGGCCGCACCCGGACCGTTCCCCGCCGCCCCCACCGGAGCGAGCCCAGACACAGTCACGGGTTTTCTCGGCGTTGTCGGCGTCATCACAGTTCTCTTTTACATCCTCTGCTGAATTCTGTCTTCTGAATTCCTGATCCTTTATTTTACCGGCCTGGTCTTCGCCCTGGCCGCCTCGATCACTTTCTTCCTGTCCTTGTAAGCCTTCTCAAACTGATACCACCGCTCCCGCGCATCCGGCGGCCATTTATCGATCCTCGCCTTCTCCTCCGCCGCCGATGGATTTCCACTGATGTCCCCCTCTTTCGGCGGCTTGGGATTTCGCTTCTCCTCTTCCTTCTCCTTGATCTGCTTCAGAATCAGCTCATCCAGATACGCCTGCTTCTGCGGCCCGCCCTGCGCTGAATACTTATCCACCCGCGACATATGTTTCCAGAACCACGCCATCTGCAAGGCCGCCCGAAATTCCGTCTCGTTGATCCGCCCCTCCGCATACGCCTTGTCTACTTCCTTCTTGTCCTTCTCATTGCGGCCGTCCAACTGCTTCATGAACTGCACCTGCATGTCGAACGGCTGCTTCTCAAAGTCCTCCGTCAGGATGTAACGCACCAGCACCGGCGTCGGCGCATCCATTCGCGGCATCTGCGGCCGGGTCTTCTGCCAGATAAACCACGCCGCCACTATGACCGCGATCCCGCCGGCGGCCCAGCACAGGATCAGAATCTGTTTTTTGGTAATGGCAGGTTTGCCCGCCGAAGGTTTTCCACCCTGTGGGGGAACCTTCGCGCTGGTCGTGGTGGTCGTCATCAGGTGCATCCTCAAGACCCTAACCGCCAGGGCGGGCGCTCGCGTAAACTCTAAACCGCTCGGCGAGGATGTCTACTGTGCAGGCGGCGGGTCGCGGTCATCGCCAGTTCCGGAGAAAAAGCGGTTGTGGGCCCCCGGATCGTTCGCCGCCACGCTGCCGTCGGCCCGCACGACATACCCCAGGTCCTGGAGCGAGCGCGACTCCACGTGTCCATCGCAGTACGCGACGTTCGCCCTCTTGTTGTGCCTGGGGTCCGGCGCTGAACGATGCTGTGGCGCACGCGCTTCGTAATCCGCGTAATCCGAATTCGCCGTCAGCCGCGGCGGATCGAGCAGGTGTGCCTTGTTGCCCATCGCAAACAAGTCCTTCTGTCCATCGTCATAATGTCCAGTCCTCAGCGAAAAGGGCTTTCCCGCCGCCGTCCCCATGCAATCCGCCGCCATCACCGTCTCCGAAGCGCGGACGATCGCGTTCGCCTTCACCGGATAGTTGACGTAAACGTCCGTCGTCTTCTCGTGCGTGTTCCCCAGGAACTGGTAGTTGTATCCCCACACAAAATTCCGGCTGTTCCGCCAATCCACCGACGGACAGGTGTACAAATCGCTGTCCACCTTCCAGCTATCATCCTCCGTCGGGTCCGGCTTGCGCGATGCATAATTCTTCATCGCCGCCCCGAACACCTCATACCAGTGCGGCCGGTATTGCATCCCATTACCGATCCAATAGGGGCTGTTCGCCGCATTGAATTTCGGCAGCCGGCCCGGCGCCGACAATCCCTTGTTCTCCGCCGCGTACTGATACCACATCTTGGAAAGCTCGCGCAGATTGGCCGCGCACTTGGTGGCGTTTGCCTGTTCTTTGACCTTATTCAAGACCGGCAGCAATATCGCGATCAAGATCGCGATGATCCCGATCACAACCAGCAGTTCGACCAGGGTAAACGCCCGACGTCGCATGTTTCGTCCTTCATCCGGCCAAGAGCCCAAGATGCTCCAGCCTTTGTGAAAGTAGCGTCAAACTCTCTTAAAGGTACTCCGTACCTGTATCTCTAGCAAGCTTAAAACCTCCGCCGCCAATTCCCGGCGGGTACTGATAATACGCACCAATGGCCCAGTCTGTTCACGCTCGCGGACAGACGTTTTTCTAGTATTAAGGACGCGTTAACCGGACGAATGTTTCTAGTGCACCGACGGCGGGTCTTTATCCTCCCCCGTACCTGAAAACATCCGGTTGTGGGCCCCACCCCCATTGGCCGCCACCGACCCATCCGGAAGCACGTAATACCCCATATCCTTCAGCGATAGCCTCTCCACATGTCCATCACAGAATGCGACGTTGGCCTTCCCACTATGCCGCGGATCGGGCGCGGAGCGACTGTCAGCCCGGGGGGCTTCCGGGTCGGCATAATCCGAATCCTTGTCCAGCAGCCGCGGCGGATCGAGCAAGTGCCCCTTATTTCCCAACGCAAACACCTCGTGAACCCCGTCGTCATAGTGCCCCGTGCGCAGCGATGCCGGCTTCCCGGCGGCCGTCCCCATGCAATCGGCCGCCATCACCGTCTCGGAAGCCCTGGGCAACGCATTGATCTTCACCGGATAATGCACCAGCGTGCCGTCGGTGTTTTCGTGCGTATCCCCAAGGAATTGATAGTTATATCCCCACACGAAATTCCGGCTGTTCCGCCAATCGACCGTCGGACAGACGTACAAATCACTGTCCACTTTCCACCCATCCCGCTGCACCGGATCTGGATTCCGGTCGGCATAAACCTTCATCTGGTTTCCAAACATTTCATACCAGTGCGGCCGATACTGCATCCCGTTCCCCAGCAGATAGGGGCTGTTAAATGCATCAAACTTCGGCAGCCTCCCCGGCACCGCCAGCCCCCGGTTCTCATTGGCATAGCTATACCACTGCTTGGACAATTGCCCCAGATTCGATGCGCACTTGATCGCATTCGCCTGCTCCCTGGCACGATTAATCGCCGGGAGCAGGATCGAGAACAAAATCGTGATGATCCCGATCACCACCAAAAGCTCAACCAGCGTAAATCCACGGGCGGTCGGACGTTTCATGGCGGGTCCTTGATCTGACTTCTGCGCACCCACCCCCCTGGGTAGGGCGGACGTTCTCGTCCGTCATCTGTGTGAATATCGTGTCAGACTTATTTTAAGGTACTCCGTTTCCCACCCCACCGCAACTTTAGAACACCCGCACGCCACCCTAAGCTTGGACCTATAATGTACTTCTGGCCGACCGGGCGTTTTTTGCTTGCGGGCTGCTGCCGGCGCTGTATAAAGAGCGGCTAAGTTTTGGTTAAGCCGGTCTTAAAGAATCCGGCAAATACTGCCGCCAAAAGTCGCGCCGCCGAAGAAGCCCCGGATGGACATCCGGGGTTCCAGGGCTTCGCGTCAAAACCCGGTTGCAACACCATGGCATTCGATCATCAGCTTCAGCGCAGCCGCTATGAGCTGAAATACATCATCGACGAGCCCACCGCCTGGGCGGTACGCGACTTCGCCCGCTCCTATCTCCAGCGCGACGAGCACGCCGTCCCCGCCATGAAGCATTCCTATCCCATCTACAGCATCTATCTCGATTCCCCCGGCTGGACCCTCTACAACTCCACCATGCAGGGCATGAAGAACCGCTACAAGCTCCGCGTCCGCTATTACAATGACAACCCCAAGGCCCCCGTCTTCTTCGAGCTCAAGCGCCGCGTCCACGATGTCATCCTCAAGGACCGCGCCTGCGTCAAACGACAGGTCGTCGCCGATCTTCTCCGCGGCCGCTGTCCCTCCCGTGATGATCTGCTCAAACCCGACGACATGGACGCCTACAGCGCCCTCCGCCACTTCATGGACCTCGCCGGCAACATCAACGCCAGCGGCCGAACCATCGTATATTACGAACGCGAGGCATGGGTGACGCCGACCGACGACAACGTGCGCCTGACCTTTGACCGCAACCTCGCCGGCGCGCGCTTCGAAGGACGTTTTATGCCCCCCAGGGAATGCTGGGTCCACCCGCGCATGGAAGGCGTCGTCCTCGAGCTCAAATTTGACAACCGCTTCCCGCTTTGGATGCGGGAACTGGTTCGGACCTTCGACCTGTATCGCACCAGCTTCGCCAAGTATGTCCAGTGTACCTACTGGCTGCCGCGCAAGCAGGCGCAGCTCTGCCACCTGTAGGTCCGGCTCGGTAGGTCGGGCACTCTTGCCCGACATCCTTAGTTTTTTGAGGCTTCCTATGGACTGGCTCGACTACATGATGGCCAATGATTTCGTCGGGAGCCAGATCGGCCCCGAGACGGCTCTTCTGGTCATGCTCGTCGCTTTCTGCATCGGCCACCTCATCGCCTGGACCTACATGTGGACCCACACGGGTCTTTCCTATTCCCAGTTGTTCACCTCCTCCCTCCTCGTCCAGCCGGTGATCGTCGCCATCGTCATGCTCCTCATGTCCGGCAACATTCTCGTCGCCATCGGCGTCCTCTCCATCTTCTCCATGATCCGCTTCCGCAACGTCCTCAAGGATACGCGCGACACCACCTACATCCTCTGGGGCATCGTCGAAGGCGTCGCCGTCGGCAACCAGCGCTTCGGCATCGCCGTCCTGGGCGCCATCGTCATCTCCCTCATCTTCATCTATCTCCGCGTCACCTCCTTCGGCGGCCGCCACCGTTACGACGTCATCCTCTCCCTCGAATGGGCCGGCAACGACAACTACGCCTCCACCCTCAAACCCCTTCTCCGCCGCCACTCGATGCGTTCACAACTGGCCAGCCAGCACGACCTGGACGCCAACAAGCTCGATCTCTCGTTCCGCCTGCTCCTGCGCGACCCCTCGCGCAGCCGCGAATTGCTCTCGGAGCTCGAAAAAACCGAAGGCGTCGCCCGGGCATCGCTCTTCCACCGTTCCGATGAAGCGGAGGTTTAGGCCTTGGACACCACTGAATCCCCAACGACGATTCCAACCCCACTGCCGCTGTTGATGCGCCGGGTGCGCTATCAGCTCGTGCCTGTTCTCACCCTGGTTGTCTCCCTCGTGCTCGTCGGCTGGCTCTGGGTGCGCCGCGGCGGCTCCGTCACCGCCACCGGCACCGTCAACGCCATCCAGGCAACCGTCAACTCCAACGTTGACGGCCGCCTCGTCGAGCTGCCCCGCAAGGTCCAGATCTTCGATGCTGTCAGCGCTGGCGAGGTGCTCGCCCGCCTCGATAGCAGCCACATTGAAGCCCAGATTCAGCGCGAAACCGATCGCCTCAACGAAGTCCGCCGCCAGCTCGAGTTGCTCAACAAAGTAAAGCCCAAGGGCCCCACCACCGCCCCCGCTGCCGCCCATCCCGCCGCCGCCGACACCACCGCCACCGCCGTTCCGCTCAAAGGCTCGGCTCGGGCGGCCATCGTCCGCGCTGAGGTTGCCGAGGCCGATGCCGATCCGGATATCGTCAACAGCCCTTTACTCCAAAACAAATTCTCCCTCGAGATGATGGCCAACAGCTACCAGGCCAAAATCCAGGAGCTCGAACAGAAAATCCTCGCCCAGGACATCAAAGCCCCCATCTCCGGCACGATCATCTCCATCCACCGCTTCCCCGGCCAGGCCGTCACCGCCGGCCAGGCCATCATGACCATCGCCTCCGAAAAAGGCGACTTCATCGTCACCTACGTCCGCCAGTCCCAATACATCCAGCCCACCGCCGGTATGACCGTCAACGTCCACCTTCGCTCCGCCCCCCGCACCCTCCGCTCACACATCACCAGCGTCGGCCCGCAGGTCGAAAAAGTCCCCCCCGAACACCTCCGCGACCCCCGCATGCTCGAATGGGGCCTCCCTGTTCACATCGCCATCCCCCCCGACACCAAACTCCGTCCCGGCGAACTGGTTGATCTTTTCTTCCGCCCCAACGAAACCGCTGGCGGAACCTAACTTCCTCTTCTCCGCCATCGTCGTACGCCGTCCACGCTCTTTTGGTGGGTGGCATGGGCAGCCGTACTCGGATGCCCGTGTCTTTCCGTTTGCAGTCGTAGGTCCGGCTGTGCCGGACGCATCTCGACTCAATCCGACCTAAGCGCCTCAATCGGACTCACCCGCGCCGCTTCATTTGCGGGCCAAAATCCGAAGATCAGCCCAACAAAACAAGACACCGCAAAACTCAAAATTATGCTGCCGGGCGTCACGATCGTCGGCCATTTCGCGTAATGGCTCACCCCGCGGGCAAGGATATATCCCCCGGCCACTCCGACCACCCCGCCCAGGCTCGTCAACGTCGCTGATTCGAACAAAAACTGCCGGATGATGTCCCGCCTTCGCGCCCCCAGCGCCCGCCGCGTGCCAATTTCCTTCCGCCGGGCGGTGACGTTGGCCAGCATGATGTTCATGATCCCCACGCCGCCGACCACCAGCGAGATGCTGGCGATGACCACCATCACGATCGTCCAGATCCGCTGCGTGGCCACTTTCTGCCGCATCAGCTCCAGGGGAATCAGCAGCTCATAATCCTTGAGCTTGTGGGTCTTGCCCAGATAGTTTTCCAGCCGCTGCGCTGTCGGCACCACCAGGTCCGAATCCTCCATCTGAATCGCAATCGAATCGAGCTGAATCTTCACCTGCTCATACGTCCCCATGCCCTGGCTGAAGGATTGATCGCCATAACGCGCCTGCGCCGTGGCCAGGGGGATGAACAGGAAGTTATTGACATCATCCCCGCCCGCATCACGCAGCGCCGCCGTGTTTTCCAGAACCCCCACGACCTGGTACCAGTCGTTGCCGATGCGCACCGACTCGCCGATGGGGTGGCGATATTTGAACACCTTCCGCGCTGCCCCCGAACCGATCACGCAGACCTGCGAGGCCGTCTGCTGATCGATCATGGTCAAAAACCGCCCATACGGGATGGAAGAGCGCGTGATCTTCAAATAATCCGGCTCGGTGGCGACGATGCTCACATCCAGTTCCTGACCGTTCGCCGCGTAGAGCCGCTTGCGCGTGTTCCGCAATCCCACCGCATATCGAATATTCGGAAACGTCTGCCGCAGGTGCTGCAAATCCCGCCGCAGCAGCCCATATTCGGCCTGCCAGCGCTGCTGACTATTCTGGTTCCCCACCTCCGTCTGCGACGGCTTGATCGAGCGCACGATCACATTATCGACGCCCAGCACCGCAATCCGCGCCAGCGTCTCCTGCCGCGCGCCTTCGCTGATCGAGACCATGGCTTCCACCGAAGCGACGCCGAGGATGATCCCCAGCGTCGCCAGTGCCGAGCGGAATTTGTGCAGCGACAGATCGAGCAGGGCGATCCGCAGCGCTTCAAACAGATTCATAGTTCGCCGTTTGCGGTTGCCGTTGTTCGATTCGCGGCTGATCCGCCGTCACCAGTTCCCCATCGCGCATGTTCAGCACGCGCTTGGCACGCAGACGATACTGCGGGTTGTGCGTCACCAGGATCAGCGTCTGCCCGCGCGAGACCAGCTCGTCAAATAATCCCAGAATCTCTTCGCCGGTTTTTTCATCGAGATTGCCGGTCGGCTCATCGGCCAATAGCAGCGGCGGCTGGTTGGCCAGGGCACGGGCGATGGCCGTGCGCTGCATTTCGCCGCCGGAAAGCTGCCGCGGGCGGTGGTTGAGCCGATGCGAAAGCCCCACCCGCTCGGCCAGTTCCTTCGCCCGCTTGCGGCGTACAGTCACGTGCACCCCCGCGTAGACCATCGGCACCTCAATATTGCCGACCACGTCGAGCTGCGGGAACAAGTTAAAACTCTGGAAGATGAACCCGATCTGCGCATTGCGATGCCGCGCCAGCTTGTCATCGTGCAGCTTGGCCACATTTTCCCCGCACAGGTGATAGTCCCCGGCATCCACGACATCCAGCAGCCCGATGAGATTCAAAAGCGTGCTCTTCCCCGAGCCCGATGGCCCCATCACCGCCACGTATTCCCCGCTGGCAATCCGCAGGTTGATCGCCTTCAGCACGTGCAGCCGGCGCGCGCCGTGGGTGTAAAACTTGTGTACGTTCTCGAGCTCGACCAGCGCCCTCGACATAATCTGGGCTCGCTATTTTTTGTGAGAGGAATCCCGCGTGGGGATCAGGTCCACCTGCTCGCCATCCTTCAAACCGGCCATGATCTCGACAAAATGATCGTTGCTCTTGCCCGGATTCACCTCGCGCCGCTCCGATTCCGTTCCTTTGCGCACATAACAGACGGGCACGCCGTTATCATTGAAGACCGCCTCAATCGGCACCGTCAGCACATTGGGCACCACCTCGGCCACGATTTCAACTCGAGTCGTCATGCCGCTGACCATGCGCGGGTCCGCTTTCTCCAGCGACAACATGCCATCGAAAACTTTCGGACTCGATGGGTCCCACTGCACACGATTTCTGGCCAAACTGCTGATGTTTTTCAACTCGCCGGGGATCGTCAGCCCGGGAACTGCATCGAGTGTTATTTTCGCGGGGCAGCCGACTTTGAGCTTGCCCCGGTATTCTTCGCCGATGGAGATTGTGACTTCAAACGCACTCAGATCGGGAATGGTCATGAGCGTGTTTGATCCATACCAATCCATCCCGACACGAATCTGGCTTTCGCCGTTGTACCAGGGGCGGGGATTGTTTGGATCGCCGTAAAGCACCATCCCATCGAGCGGGGCGATCAGCGTACACTTTTCAATCTGCTCATTGAGGTCGGCGATTTCGCGGGTGAGTCGGTTGATGATATCGCGCTGCTTGGCAACCTCCTCTTCCTTCTGATGCACCTCGCTGGAAGCCTGCACCCGCGCCTTGTCCACTTCCAGATTCGCGTTATCGAGCGCGGCCGCTTTGGTGCGGAGGCTTTGCGGGTAATCGTAGCGCCGGAAGATCTTCTGCTGCATCACCTGCGTGTCCACCAGCTTCTTCAACGACTCAGTCTGTTCCTTGGCCGCCGTCACCTCTTTCTCAACGCCCTTGCGCTGGTCATCCTCGACGAAAAGCTGGTCATCCATCTTCTTCTGGACGTCGCCCAGCGTCTTTTGCGCCGTGGTGAGCTTCCCCCGCGCATCATTGATGGCCGTTTCCAGCTCGTTGAGCTTCTTTGGCCCTTCCAGATTGCGATAGACTTCCAGGGCGCTCTTGGCATCCGTCTTTTTCGTCTCCGCCGCCGCCACGGCCGCCTTGGCGGTGCTGCGCTGGATCGTCAGCGCCTCTTCCTTGACCACAATTTCACGCCTGGCCCCTTCCAGGTCGGTCGTTTTCGACTGAACGATCTCCTGAAGCGGCTTTTTCTCAAATTCGACCAGCTTGTCCCCCTTTTTCACCGTGCTGCCTTCGGGCACCAGCCAGGTGATCCGCGACTGGCCGCGAAGCTGGGGAAATATCGAATGATTCTTGATCGCCCGCAGTTTCCCATCCTCGACGACCGTGACCCGCAGCTCGCCGCGCGTGGCCGTCGCGTATTTCATCTCCTCCTGCTTGGCGTTCGCTTCCTGCTTGTCGAAGTATTTGGAATAGAGCCTCGGCCCCCACCGCGCTGATCCGGCCACGCAACTCACCAGAATGGTGAAGATGGCCAGCCACTTGATCGCCCGACCATTTTTCATTTTGCTCATGGCCGCTCCTCCCGTTCTCGCTTCTTCTCGCTGGGCGTCTTGGGCGCTTCGGGCAGGACGACTCCGGTCTTCGTCTCCACATCCTCCATCGTCGAGCCGGGACGATAGACCCGCGTGGTCCGCGCAGTACCTTCGCCCATGATATGTATGCGCATAAAGAAGATCAGTTGCGTCTTAACAACCTGGTGCCGCCGCGATTGAAACAGCAGCCCAATCCCCGGCACATCCATCAGAACCGGTATCCCGCGGATTGTCGAGCGGTCGGCATCGCTCAAAAGCCCGCCCACGGTGAGGATTTCGCCATCCTTCATGGTGACGGTCGAGCTGACATTGCGAATGGCCACGACCGGATTCGTCAGTCCTCCGCTACCCGCCGGAGTAAATCGGGTGACCGTGGACACCTCGGGATTGATCTCCAGCCGCGCGGTGTCGCTGGTGATGTGCTGGAGCTGCACCATCAGCTTGATGCCCACGCGCTTGAACTGCGTCGTGGTGCTCAGCGAGCCCGCCACCACCTGCGTGCTCTGAATCGGCACTTCCTCGCCCGTGATGATGCTGGCCTGCGAGCCGGGGCTGACCACCAGGTTGGGCGAACTGAGGATCTTCGCCTTGTTGCGGGTCAAAAGCAGCCGCAGGAATTCGTCGATCCGCTTCCCATCCGACGACCAGGGCCGAACATTGATGGAAATCCCCTGCCCATCCGTCGGCGTCGCGCCGGGGGTTTTGAGCGTAATGTCCGAAGTCTGAAAGAAGCTCCCCGGACTCCCCGTAACCGTCAACAGGTGCTCGAGCTCCGATTCAAAATCGGTGTCCAGCGTCACCTCCACCACCCGCGCCTCGACCAGCAATTGCCGCATCGGCCGGTCCACTTCCTTCAGCACCTCCAGGATCGACCGCACGATCTCCTTGCGGTCCGCCACGATCAGCGTATTGAGGCTGGCGCTGGCCTGCGCGCTCCCCTCCGGCGTGATCAATCCTTCAATCGCCTCCCGCAACGTCTCCGGCCGCGCAAATCGGGGGCTGTAAATCAGCGTGCTCTTGTCTCCCTCGTCGATCAGCTTGGGCTCAGCCACCGGGACCGGCTGCGTGCTGGGCGGATGTGTCAGGTCGATGACCGGCTGATCATCGCGCCAGTCTTGCATCGTGAAGTGTTGTCCCTCGGGTTCTTTCTTCGTCACGCACGCCGGCAATCCCGCAATGAAGCCAGTGAGGAGAATTGCAGAGCAGCGCCGCCAAATTCCCGTCTTGCGCCTCTGGTTGTTCAGCACAGAGCTCCCTCGTATGAGTGAGGCGGCCATTCCTGTCCGCCATCCTTACATCAACGACAGCCACTGTTCTTGGACTTTCAGCCCAGACCAAGGTTGCAATTTTGAAAGGAAGGAAACGTGAGCCCCGCCTGCTGCACGCGCGGCGTTCTTCCCTGTGCGAGAACGTCCGGCATTGTAATCAAGAGGACGAAGAATTGAAAGCAACTCTAACGAGTCTCGTTGTAGTGCAGGCTTTTAGCCTGCAAGTTGCGGACTGAAAGTCTGCACTACAAACTACGGGGGAGGAGGACTTCCCGGCTCATGACGCCGCCCCTGATCGGTTACTTCTTGCGCATTGATTTGCCGCGCTGGCTGCCTGTGCTTAACCGTCTGGGGAGTGCGATCTGGCGAATCGGTGGGTGTGCCTTCGTTGTTGTCCAAACGCCCCATGCCGCTTTCGGCCTCTGGCTTGGCCCGCTCATAGCTGCGGCTGGGATCGGGAACAGGATCGGTCATGGAAACCTCCATGTAATGACCGATCCAATGATAATCCGCGCAGCCCGTTCGTCCCAACGGCGCAAATCCGCAAAACTACGCCAGTCCCGGCGGAAGCAGCGAAGTCGCCGCATGCGCCTGCTTCAGGAATGGCAGCTTCACGTTTACATTGGCCGAGCGAAGCACCAGGAATGCCGTGATAATGCCGCACAGCACCAGGCAGACCAGTTGAACCGCATTCACGGTTCTCCCGAACGCCCGATAGCGGGCATCCTGCGAGTACTTCCAGAGCGTCTTACTCGCCCTGGCTGTGGCAACATCACGTGAGGTGGCTTCAGAGACGATCACCACCGGCAAGC
>JBGPEF010000015.1:0-23373 GCA_041482675.1 Tepidisphaeraceae bacterium
CTCGATAGCCAGGATTTTGTGGCGGTCTTTGGCGGGCGGATTCGCTCGCTGGCCGAGGCGCTGCGCGATCGCGGACAGATTGTGCTGAGCTTTCTTAATGGCGTCGGCGGAGTAATCAGCCAGAGCATTGTCACCGCGTCGAATACGGCCGATCGGTGGGAGTTGGTCGGCGATCGGCTTCAGATTCCAGTCGGCACCCGGCAGATCAAATACCGATTTGAAGCGACCATGGTGACGGGAACCAACAACGACAGCTATCTCGACGGCGCGTTCCTGCGAGTTGTCCCGGAGGCGTCTGCTCCCGACCTTGGCGCGTATGGCAATACAACTACGGAGAACACACTCGCCGCCGCGCCGCACATCGCCCTGCGCTCGCCGGATCTCTATGTCGATTGGGAGCGCGACCGGCCGCGGCAGATTCGCTGGGATTCGTACGGAAACAGCGGTGAGTCGCCGGTGCGGATCGATCTTTACCGCGACAGCGCCGATGGGCCGGAATTCCTGCTCAACATCGCCGTGGGCGCGACCGACAACGGCTCCTTCACCTGGATTCCCGGCAACAGCGGCGTGAATTTCGGCGCCAACGGGCTGCGCATCCAGCTTTCGTATGTCACCAACCCCGCCGTGCTCGATCGCAGCACCGAGCCATTCAGCGTGCCCACCAGCGGCGATAATTTCTTTGCCGATGATGCGAGCAACGTGGACGACCAATACACGCCCGCCGCGGTCGGCTCGAATCGCAACACCGGCAAACTGCCAACTTCTCCCAAGCCCTACGCCAACAACATCCTTCGCATCTACACGCTCGGCCCCGCGCAGACACTGTTCGTGGACGATGGCAGCTACACCATGCTCTCGCCCATCGTCCTCTCGGGCACGGCGGGCATCGGTGATGATGAAGGCTTTACTTTTACCGGCCCGACACAGCCCGGCAGCGAAGCGGTGCTCAGTCATGCCAATCCAGACACGGTTGCGCCGATCATCGAGCTCAACGACGCCGACTTTACCACCATCAATTCTCTGACTCTGCTGGATGGCCAGTATGGCATCTGGGCGCGAAACGGCAGCACAAATCTCGCCGGCTCGCACCTGACGGTCAGCAGCAATGATCTGGATGGAATTCGCGTCGAAGGCGGCTCGACCGTTTCCGCCCTGGATCACATCACCGCCGTCGGCAACGGCCGCTACGGCATCTTCGTCAGCGGCGCGATCGCCAGCCTCTCGGACAGCAGCATCCACGACAACGTCAACAACGGCATCCACCTGTTCAATCCCGGCGGTGTCATCGTTGAAGCCAACGAAGCTTTCAACAACGGCGGCGATGGCATTTACGTTGAGAATACTGCTCTCCCCGTGGCCACGGTCGGAAATGCCAACCTCGCCCTCGGCCGCGGCAACCGCGTACACGACAACTCGGGCAGCGGAATTCGCGGCAACGGCGGATTTGAGATGGTGGTCGGCAATACCGTGTTTGGTCAGTCCGGCGCGAATGATGTCGGGATCGTCGTGACGGGCGCGGCATCGGGCGCCATTCGCAATGTGGTTTACAACAATTTCACCGGCATCTTCGCCAACAATGTCGCGCCGGTTAACGAAAATCGCGTCTATCACAACAGCAACATCGGCATCAGTCTCGGTTCCGGCTCGGGCGCCACCTCCAACGCAGGCCGCAATGTGGTCTATTCCAACAGCATCGGCATCCAGGGACTCACCAACTTCAATGGCCTGCTCAACAACAATCTCATCTATGCCAACACCAGCGCCGGCATCGCCCTGGTGAACGCGGCTGGGTTCGGCGGGACACCGCGGCTGGTGAACAATACGATCTATCAACCGGCCGGCGACGCGGTGCGCATCAACACCTCCAGCCGCAACTGGGAGCTGCGGAACAACATCCTGGTGGTGGGCGCGGGCATCGGTATTAACGTCGCCACCGACAGCCAGAGCGGAGCCAGGAGCGATTACAACCTCTTCCGCATCACCGGCGCAGGCCGCGTCGGTTTCTGGCAGGGCGCCGATCGCACCACGCTGGCGGCCTGGCAGGGCGCGGCGTTTCTCGATCAGAACAGCTTCGCGACCGATCCATTCTTTGTCGATCCCGATGGCGCTGACAACATTCTCGGCTATGCAACAACCCCCAACGACGGGAACGATGACGATTTCCACCTGCAAAGTCAGACCGGCAGCTTCCACGGCGGAGCGTTGGCGCCGATCAGCATCGGCGGAGCCCTGCCCGTGTTCCTTGTGGCAACCGAAGTCGCCGACGCGAATCATTCGTCCGCAATCGACAGAGGCGATGCGGCCGACGCTTTTGCCAATGAACTCCTGCCCAATGGTGGATTTATCAATATGGGCTTCGAGGGGAATACCGATCAGGCTTCCAGGAGCCTGGTCAGTTATATGCTCGTCACCGTTCCCGACGGCGGCGAGGCGTGGCTGGCCAATCAGACGTTCCCCATCCGCTGGCGCAGCCACAACACGGCCGGCACGGTGGATGTCGAGCTGATGCGGGTCGGAAATCCGACGCCGGTGCTCCTGATCGCCGATGACACGGCCAATGATGGCGAGTTCCAGTGGAGCATTCCCACGTCGGTGCCGCCGGCGAACGATTATCTCATTCGCATCACCCGCAATGATTCGCCGGTGAGTGATGTGAGCAACGGAGCATTTTCGATCGGCGCGGCCATCACCGTTTATTACGTCAACGATGGCACCTTCGCGGCCGGCGACTGGACCACAGCGGCCGGCAACGATGCGAATAACGGCCTCTCACCCGCGACTCCCAAGGCCACCATCCGGGCCATCCTTGACGCTTACGATCTGGGCCCCGGCGACATCGTGCGAGTTGATAACGGCACGTACAACCTCACCACCAACATTCCCATCACCGTCCAGGATTCGGGTGTCTTCATCGAAGGCTATCACGATGCGGCCAATCCAACCGGCCGCGCCCTCATCAATCGCGGCAGCACCGCCAGCACGAGTTACAGCTTCGAAATGAGCGGCGCAGATGATGTGACCCTCGATCACCTGCAAATCACCGGCGGGAATTATGGCATTTTCGGCTCAACCACCGCCGACAGCGATCATCTGGCCGTCACCAACAGCATCATCTTCAGCAACGTCACGGCCGGCATTTCGATGGCAACCTCAAACGAGCGGCTGACCGTGCTGGGCAGCACCTTCTTCGGTGCGACCGGCGCAGCCCAGGCCAACGGGATCATCGTCGATGGAACCGACGCCACCATCTCCGGCAGCATCTTCCGTGACCAGCCGAACGGCATGAGCATCACCGGCGGCGGGGCGGCCATCAGCAACAACGACATCTTTGGCAACACCCGCGGCATCGCGGCCGGCACGCCCATCAACGTGACCACGCGGATCACCATCAGCGGCAACCTGATTCACGACAACAACAGCACCGGCATCGACGCAGCGCGAAATGTGCTGATTACCGGGAACAAGGTCTATCGCCAGGCCGCCACCAATGCCGCCGCGATGAACCTCACTGACGTCGGCACGGAGGCGCGGGATAACATTGTTTTCGACAACTTCAACGGCATCGCCACCACCGCGGACCCGGTCATCGGCAATCGGATTTACAACAGCTCCAACAATGGCATCGTGGCCAACGGTTTGGCGCTGATCCAGGGCAATTCCGTCTATTCCAACCGCGTTGGCATCACCACCAGCAGCTCGTTCGGCGGAAAAATCCTCAACAACCGTGTCTATGACAACACGCTTCACGGCGTGCAGATGAACGCCGCCGGCTTTTTTAACTCATTCCCCGAGCTGAGCAACAACACCATCTATGAGCCCACGGCCAACGCCGTCCGCGTCGACGGCGGCTCGAAGAATCTGTATGTCTCCAACAATATTCTTTGGGTGCAAAATGGCTATGCCATCAGCATGGCGGATGACAGCCAGGTGGGCTTCCGCAGCGACTACAATCTCTTCTACACAACCGGGGCGGGCAAAATCGGGTCATGGGAGGGCGTCGATTATCTAAATCGTCTCGATTGGTCCTACGACCTGGCCCTCGACCGCCATAGCCTGAGCGGTGATCCGTTGCTGGTCGATCCGGATGGCGCTGATGGCGGCTTGGGTTTCGATGCCGTTCCCTCCGGACCCGCGACGATCATCGATGATGGGGATGTTGGATTTTCGCTGACCGGCACATGGGCCAGCAGCACCCCCGGATTCAACGGCGATTATCGTCAGAACACCGGCGCCGCAACCGCCACATGGACGTTCGGCGGCCTCACGCCCGGCGCATACTACAGCCTGGCCGCGACCTGGCCGGCGAAGGCCACGTTCGACACCTCCACTGTCTATACCGTGCGCGATGGCGACCGGAACGCCATTTCTGTCACCGTGAATCCGCGCGTGGCTCCGGCCGATTTCACCGATGCAGGAGCGCCATGGAAAAACCTGGGCTTCGTGCGCGCCACCGGCGATACGCTGGTGGTGACGCTTACCGACAACCTGGTCGTGCCGGCCGACGCGGTCCGCTTGCAGCGCCTGGCCGGCGATCTGGGGCAGGATGATGATTTCCATCTGCAAAGCACGTCGCCGGCAATTGACGGCGGCGATCTCGCCTCCTATCACCTCGTTGAACCCGCTCCCAACGGAGATCGCGCTGACATTGGCGCCTATGGCAACACCACCGAAGCCGCCACCAGCCCCAGTCAGTTGATTCAGGTCCTTTCGCCCAATGGACTGGAAAAACTGGAAGTAGGCCAGCCGACGCCGGTGCAATGGCGCTCTTCGGGCCTGTCGCTGACGCGCCCGGTGGCGCTGATCAATGTTGGAGGTCCAACTGTCGGCCTCTGGTCGGCCAACGCATACCAGACTGGCGCTTTTTCCAATATCTCCATTCCGACCCCGATCGTGGACATTAGCGGCGTGGTCAATCCAGCTCCGCAGGATGTTTACCAGACGTACACGCAGCCCTCTGGGGCTACCCGGCTGACATTCTCTCTCCCCGTCCCCGATGGAGATTACAATATTCGTCTGCATTTCGTCGAACCGACCGTCACGACGGCCAACTCCCGCAAGTTTGACATTCTTCTTCAGGGCACCATGGTCCGGGATGACTTTGACATCTTCGCGGCCGCGGGCGGACGATTCAAAGCGACAACGCTGAGCTTTCCTGTCACCGCAGGAAGCTCCGGCGGCATTCTTCTGGACTTGGTGAATCAGGTCAGCCTGGCCGTGCTTTCTGGGATCGAACTTACGGCGGCCAATCCCGCCGGTGTGGCATCGCCCACGGTCAACCTCGAGCTCTCCACGAACAGCGGCGCTACCTGGACGCCTCTGGCCAATGATCTTGCCACCGATCGGTTTGGCGGCGGCACGTTCCTCTGGACTCCGACCAGCGAAACCGCCGGAAACACCGCGCTGATCCGTGCCAACGGCAACAGCGGCCTGGCGCCCCATGACAACTCGGATGAAACCTTTCAGATCGTGAACAACGGGACCGACTACTACGTTAATGATGGCTCGACATCCGGTGATACGTTCACCACGGCCATCGGCAGCAATTTCAACAGCGGCAAATCTCCTTCGCAGCCCATGTCCTCCCTGGCCGCGCTGCTGGCGGCTTATGACCTTGGTTCCGGGGATGTGGTTCACGTCGATGCGGGCACCTACAACCTCGCCCGCAACATCGTGATCACCAGCGATGACAGCGGCGTCAAAATTGAAGGGCCCGCCACCGGTGTCGCCCTCTTCGATCGCGGAAACCTCGCAAATGGCGCTGACGTCTTCGAGCTTCAGAACGCCGACAACGTCACCCTCGATCGTCTCCAGATCACCGGCGGCTTTTACGGCATCTTCGCCGCCATCGACTCCGACAGCGACAATTTAACGGTGACGCACAGCAGCATCTTCGGCAACACCCAGGTTGGCATCCAACTCGGCACCAGCAACGACTTCCTGAACCTCACCGGCAACACGATCAATCGCTCCGCCGGTAGTCAGCAGGTGGGGATTCAATACGAAGGCAACGATGGTTTGATCACCGGAAATACCGTCTTTGGCCACACCGGCTCGGGAATAAACAACACCGGCGGGGCTCGGAACGTCATCAGCGGCAATGAAATTTTCAATAACCAGAGGGGCATCAATTCCAGTGGGTTCCCACCGCAGATAGCCACCATCACCGGGAACACGGTTCATAATAATACAATTGCCGGCATCGCCGCCACTGACATCGCTGTGATCACCGGCAACACGGTCTTTAACCAGACTTCCACCGGTGCGGTTGGAATCTTGATAGTAGCCAATTTTGGCGGTGGCGCCCGCGTCACTGACAATATCGTTTACGGCAACCAGGTTGGCATGCGGGCAACCAACAGCACATTCAGCCGCAACCGCGTTTACAACAACGTTACCGGAATCGACGCCGGAACCTCCAACATCGCCGACGGGAACATTGTTTATTCCAATTCCGTCGGGATTCTGGCCGGAGCCCTCAGCCGCATCACCGGCAACCGGGTCTATTCCAATACCGCGCAGGGAATTCTGATCCGGGCGAGCACCAATGGCGCCGAGGTGACCAACAACACGATCTACCAGCCACTGGGGGATGGCGTCCGCGTCGATACTGCCACCCAAAACCTCCGCCTGCGCAACAACATCATCTGGGCCCAGGCCGGCTCCGCGATTTCGATTGCGGATGACAGCCAGGTCGGCTTCTCCAGCGACTACAACCTTCTGTTCGCCACCGGCGCCGGCAAGCTGGCTTCATGGCAGGGCCGCAATTTTACCAATCTCGCCGACTGGTTCTACGAAGTGGGCGTCGATGCCCACAGGTTCAATGCGAATCCCCAGTTCATCGATCTGGATGGGGCCGACAATCTCCTGGGCTTTTCCGGCGGAGTCGATCACGGCCTCGATGACAACTTCCATCTCGCCACAGGCTCCGTGGGTATCGATGGCGGCGACCCATTGTCCTATTACCTGGCCGAGCCTGCCCCCAACGGCGGCCGGATTGAAATCGGCGCTTACGGCAATACAGCCCAAGCCACTCCCAGCGCAAGCCAACTGATTCAGGTCTTATCGCCCAATGGTCTGGAGAAGCTGGAAGTCGGCAAGCCCACGACGATTCAATGGCAAATGTCAGGTATATCTGCCACCGGCCCGGTTGCCCTGATCAATTCCGGCGGCAATACAGTCGGCAAATGGCTGGCCAACAACTACAGCACAGTGATCACTAAGACTGTGCTGGCCACGCCGGTGGACATCAGCGCTGTGACCGATCCCGCCCCGCAGGAGGTCTACCAGAATTATGCCACCGGCGGCAATCGCATCACTTACACGCTGCCCGTTCCCGATGGGCAATACAACATTCGCCTGCATTTCATGGAACCAACCATGACGCTCGCCAATCAGCGGAAGTTTGACATTCTGCTCCAGGGCGGAATGGTCAGGGATGATTTTGACATTTTTGCCGCCGCGGGCGGGCGATTCAAAGCGACCACCCTGAGCTTCCCGGTCACCGCATCGGCCTCGGGTGGAATCATCCTTGATCTGGTCAACCAGGTGAACATCCCCGTGATCTCCGGAATTGAAATCACCGCCGCCAATCCCTCCGGCGTGGCCGCGCCGACGGTGGACTTGGCGGTCTCGACGGACAACGGCTCGTCCTGGACCGCGCTTGCCGCAAATCAACCGACCGATCGATTCGGCGCTGGCAGTTTTCTGTGGACTCCGACCGAGGAAACGGCGGGCAACACCGCCCTGATCCGCGCCATCGCCATCGTCACGGGGAATCCGGCGGATTTCTCCGATCGAGCCTTCCTGATCGCCCCCGCGGGCCACGATTATTACATCAACGACGCCTCCACCGCCGGCGATTCGTTCACCAGCGCCGTCGGCAACAACGCCAACAGCGGCAAATCCCCCTCACAGCCAATGCTCACGCTGGCCGGATTGCTCGACGCCTATAACCTCGATGCGGGAGACACGATTCACGTCGATTCTGGAACCTACAACATGCTCCGCGACAATCTGCTAAGCGCCGATGACAGTGGTGTGCGGATTGAAGGGGCCGCAACCACGCCACTATTCAATCGCGGCAACGTCTCTCCGTTCAACAGTGTCTTTAGACTGGAAAACGCGGATGATGTCATGCTTGCTAATCTACAGATGACCGGCGGCTTTGCGGGTGTCTATGCCGGCATCCTGGACAGCGATCGACTCACCATTTCCAACAACTTCATCTTCGGCAACTTCAACTACGGCGTTTTCTTCGACAGCGGCAACGATCAGGCCAATATCGTCAACAACACAATTCACGGGCTGCCCGGCGGATCGACCAATGATGATCAGAAGGTCGCCGGCATTTTTCTCAACGGCAGTGATGCGGTTATTTCCGGCAACACCGTTTACGACCACCCTTCCGGCGGCATCGGCATCTCTGTCGGCAGCAATAACGGTGGCCTGCGCGCACAGATTCTCAACAATGAGGTCTATGCCAATAACACCGGAATTTATTCTACCGTATCATTTGTCATTCTTGCCGACAGCGATCACATCATCATCAGCGGCAACAAGGTCCACGACAATTTCGCCACGGGCATTCAGAGCGATTTCAACACCTTCATCAGGAACAATACCGTCTATGGTCAGACAGGAACCAACGACGTCGGCATACGGCTTAGCAGCGTGGCCTCCGACGCGACCGGCAACATCGTTTACGGCAACTACGACGGCATGAACGTTTCGGGCGGCGGAACCGTCTCCAATAACCGCGTCTTTGCCAACTCGCACGATGGAATCATCCTCAGTTTCGCGGCCGGCGCTCGCGGGAACATGGTCTATTCCAACTCCGTCGGCATCCAGGGAGCCGGCGCTCCGGGGCAGATCGTCAACAACATCGTCTACGCCAATACCAATCAGGGGATCTACCTTCTCAACAGCAGCAGCACGCAGCTCACCAACAATACCGTCTATCAGTCCACCGGCGAGGCCGTGCGGATCGAAGGCGGCTCCAACAACTCGCTTCGCAACAACATCATCTGGGTCCTCAACGGCTTCGACATTTTCCTCAACACCGCCGCCCAGACTGGTTTCACCTCCAACTACAACCTCCTCAACCGCAGCACCGATCCGAATGCTCATATCGGCTTCTGGAACAGCGCATCGCGGCATGCTCTGGCCGACTGGCAGACCGCATCGGGCCAGGATGCCAATTCGCTGTCGGCCGATCCTCTCTTCATCGACATCGATGGCGCTGACAATGTCCTGGGCTATACTTCCGCCGACGGTGGCTATGACGGCGGTTTGGATGACAACTTCTATCTTTCCAAAACATCTCCGGCCATCGATCGCGCTGATTCCTGGCGCGGGCCTCAGTTCGATCAATCCGGAGCCGCGCGGGCGGATGATCCCGGCGCCGCCAATCAGGGCTCGCCGGACTACGCGTACAACATTCTTCCCTCCAGCCTCTTCACCAGCACCGGCACAGCGCGCTCGTTCCGGAGCAATGGAACTTCTTTCAATCTGACCCTCCCCTTCACCTTCCCCTTCTACGATGCCACCTACACCGCCGTCACCGTTTCCACCGAAGGCTTCCTCCAGTTCGGCGCTGGCAATGCCGGCGATGGAGTCAACAGCGAGGCCAAGCTGGCCGCCTCCCGCCGCATCGCCCCGCTGTGGGATAATTTGCACACCATCGGCGTTGGCAATGACGTTTTTGTGGATACAGCCA
This sequence comes from Tepidisphaeraceae bacterium, assembly GCA_041482675.1. GTDB lineage: Bacteria > Planctomycetota > Phycisphaerae > Tepidisphaerales > Tepidisphaeraceae > JBGPEF01. The sequence goes on from JBGPEF010000015.1 coordinate 9,716, forward strand.
CGGCCGGGCAGGTGAAGATCCGCTGGTCCGCCACCAATGAAGCGGATCAGAGCCAGGCCAATTTCGCAATCGTCCTCTTCACCGATGGGCGGATTCGTTTCGACTATGGCGTTGGCAATACCAACCTGACCCCAACCGTCGGCATCTCCTACGGCGCCGGCGGGGTCTACGTGTTAACCGCCTACGACACCCAGACCACGCTCACCAACGCCAACTCCATCGAATTCAACTTGCTCCCCGGCGTTGTTGACATCGGCGCCTATGAATTCCGCGGCTCGAGCAATGATGTGATCCCGCCCACCATCACCGGCAGCGTGCCATCCGCCATTCATGCTTCAGGCGCCACCGGCTCGTTCAATCACATCACCCTCTCGCTCAGCGAACCGATCAATCCGATCGACGGCAATGCCGCCGCCAATTATGAGCTGCGCAGCGCAGGCCCGGATCTGGCGTTCAACACCTCCGACGATGTCGTATTCGCGCTCACCCCCACCTACGCATCCGGCGCGCTCTCGGTTGATTTGGACGTCGCCAGCCTCCTCTTCCCCGGCACCTATCGTCTGACCGCGTTCGGCAGCAGTGGCCGCAGCCTCCACGATCTTTCCGGCCTGGTCATCGATGGCGACGGCGTCGGCGGCGCAGGTGGGAATTATGTTCGCACCTTCACCATCAATTCCACGCCAATGCTCCAGGGGACCTCCGGTGATGACACATTCGTCCTTCGCCTCAATGCGGCCCAGGACAAACTGGAAGTCTGGCACAATCGGGCCACCAATCTCTCCGCCAGCTATGCCTTCCCCTTCTCCGGCACCAGCTCCATCACATTCGATGGGGCCGCGGGCAATGACAAGCTGATCGTTGACCTGCGCGGCGGGAACGCCATCCCCGCCAACGGCATCAACTTCCAGGGCGGCATCGGCGTCGACAGCCTCGAGATGATCGGCAGCGGCGGCAGCGCCAGCTACACCCCAGGCTCCACCATTCCCGGCGATGGCAACATCGTCGCCGGCGGGCGAATGATCACCTTCAGCGGCCTGGAACCCGTTGAGGTAAGCGGATTCGCCAGCTTTGCCTTTATTTCGCCAAATGCGGACGACTCTCTGACTCTCGACAACCCGGCCGCCGGCAAAACCCGGATTTCCGGGACCAGCGGTGGTGTGGCCTTCGAATCACTTAGCTTCTTCAACATCCCCACCCTTCTCGTTGACACTGCCACCAATGATGGCGGCGCTGGAAATGACAATATCACCATCGGTCCCGACGGCCTCGCCGCCACCGGCCTGACCCTGCTCCAGGTCAATGCCGGCAGCGGCAACAACACCCTCGCCATCAACGGCGGAACGTTGAATCTCGATGCTTCTCCCGGCATCGGCGGAACCAATCTGGCGGTGACGTTGAACAACGCCGCTCAGGCCACGTTCACGGGCTCGCAGCGCCTCCAGTCGCTCGCGCTCACCGGCACCAGCCGCGTCAATGTCGCCGGCGCGTTCCTGCGCGTTGCTTCTTTGACTTTGAATTCGCTCGCCAAACTCGATTTGCGCGACAACGACTTGATTCTCCAGAGCAACGCCGCCAGCAAGGCCGCCGCTCTCGCCTCCCTGTCCAGCTCACTCCGTTCCGGCCGCAACCGCGGCGCTTGGGATGGCAACGGCATTCAGAGCAGCATCGCCGCCGCGAATTCGCACCGCGTCACCGGCCTGGCCGCCATCGTCAACGACACCGGCGATGGCGTCACCCGCATCCTCACCAGCCTCGACGGCGAGCCCGTTGATGTAAACACGGTGCTGATCAAATACACCTACAACGGCGACGGCAATCTCGATGGAACGATCAACGCCGATGATTACGCCCTGACCGACGCCGGATTCGCCAGCCATGCCACCGGCTATCGCAACGGAGACTTCGACTACAGCGGCGGCCAACCCAACGCTGATGATTACTTCCTGATCGACAGGGCCTTCTTCGCCCAGTCCGCGGTCCTCTCGGCCAAACCCACGCAACCGTTGGCGGCCGCGCCCGCCGTCGTGGAATCTTCCCGTGTGGCTCAACAGCAACATCGCAAGCCGCGCGCCCGCCACCGCCTGCATCATCGCCAGCCGAAGATCAACACCGATCTCCCCATCGCCGCATTGACCTTCAGAAGAGGATAGCAGTCTCATCCACAGCCGCCCCGTTAGTCAGGACTTCACAAGGCCTGACGTTGAGCTTGTCACAATGATGTGTACAATTGGCTTCAGGTTTAATGCACGGACGCAACCAAACCAGGACAGCCGATCCATTACCGCTACGGCGGCCTCCAACCAGTGTCTCGGAGGAGCGGCTGATGGCGATCATCGGGTCGGCCACCGACGCCATCATCACCATCGACGAAGCGCAGAAGATCACCCTGTTCAATCCGGCGGCGGAGCGGATGTTCCGCTGCCCTGCGGCCGAGGCGGTGGGGCAGCCCATCGAGCGATTCATTCCACAGCGATTTCGCAGGATTCATAACCAACACATCCGGGTGTTCGCCGAGACGGGCGTAACCACACGCGCGATGGGGGCGCAACCGCCGCTGGCGGCGTTGCGGTCCGTCTGCCCGACAGTCATGGATTGGCGACGCCTGGGCGGCTGAAGAACGAGGTGCGCGATGTTCGGTCGTTGTGCTGACGGGACCAGGGATCATGAGTAAAGAAGCGATCGTACACATCGTTGATGATGATCCGGCGGTCCGCAACAGTCTGCGCATGGTGATGGAGCTGGCGTCACTGCCTGCGCTGGCATATGCATCGGCCGAGGAGTTTCTGGAACAGGGCAGGCAGACTCTGCCCGGATGCATCGTCCTGGACCTGCGCATGCGCGGCATGGGCGGACTGGAGCTCCTCCAGCGCCTTCGATCCGACGGCAACCCGATTCCGGTGATCATCATCAGCGCTCACGCCGATGTTACAACGACTGTCAGCGGCATGAAGCTGGGCGCGGTCGATGTGCTCCAGAAGCCCTTTGAGCCAAAAGTTCTGGTGGAAGTGGTGCGCTGCGCCCTGGAAAAGAGCATCGAGCTCCAGCGGCAGCAGACCGCAAACCAGGCGATCCGGCAGCGTCTTGCCGCGCTTTCTCCCCGCGAGCTGGAATTGCTCGAGCTTGTCGTGGCCGGGAAGTCCAATAAGCAGATCGCCGTGAACATGGGCATTGCCATCAAGACCGTGGCCAACCACCGCGCAAACCTGATGGAAAAAACCGGTGCCCTCAACGCCGCCGACCTTACCCGCATCAGCATCATGGCGGGCAGGCGCTCCACGGCGGCAAAATAAGCATCCTTAAGGCATAACCAGGCCCAAATCCGCGCCGCCGGCCGCTGGCTGGGTACATTTACCCATCGCCTCGGGCCGCTCTACATTCGATCTTTAAGGTCATGAAACTCACCTGGCTCGAAGTCTTACTCATCGCCGCCGGCGGCATCCTCGTCGCCGCGGCCTCCGGCTATTCCCTGATCCGCGCCCAGGCCGCTCACAATAAAGTCGAAAGCCCCAAAGCCGCCCCCGTCCGACTGGTCATGAGCGGCTCGAGCACCATGGCGCCTCTGATTAAGGCGATGGGCAGGCGATTTCAGGCCATGCACCCGGAGGTCGAGTTCAACGTGCAGACCGGCGGCTCATCACGCGCTCTGGTGGATGTTCGAGAAGGTAAGGCGACGATTGGCATGTACGGACGCGCCATGACCGAGGCCGAACGCGATGTCTTTGGCATCCCCATCGCTCGCGACGGCGTGTGCATCGTGGTTCATCAGAGCCTCCGCCGCGACCCGGCCAACCCTCAAATGGAATTCACCATTGTCGACAGCGGCATCGGAATGACCCCCGTTCAGCTCGCCGGTCTGTTCCGGCCCTTCGAGCAGGCCGATAGCTCCACAACCCGCCAGTTCGGCGGCACCGGCCTGGGGCTGAGCATCTGCAAGCGCCTGGCCCAAATGCTCGGCGGCGACATCACCGTGCAGAGCGAGCTCCACTCTGGCAGCCGATTTACCCTCACCATCAGCACCGGCGATCTCACCGATGTTCCATTGCTTCACGATGCCAAAGAGGTCGTCAAGCCCGTCGAAACCGCCATGCCCGTATCGCGGCCTCAGGCGATTCATCTCGACTGCCGCGTGTTGCTGGCGGAGGATGGCCTGCACAATCAGAAGGTCATCAGGTTTTACCTGGAGAAGGCGGGGGCACAGGTCGTCGTTGCCGACAACGGCCGAATTGCTCTCGAGATGGCCATGTCAGCGCTTGCGGCTGGCCAGCCATTTGATGTGATCCTCATGGATATGCAGATGCCGGAGATGGATGGCTACACCGCCACCGCCACTCTGCGCAGCCGGGGCTACGAGGGCCCCATCATCGCACTCACCGCCCACGCCATGGAGGCCGAACGCGGCAAGTGCATGAAAGCCGGTTGCACTAACTACGTCTCAAAGCCCGTCGATAAAGACCTGTTGATTGCGACTGTGGCCTCTTATCCGCAGCGGCTGTGTCATGAGGAAGCCGGTGCAGCGGCCACTGAATCGCCGGCGCAACCGCAGCCGTTGCGAAGCACTATGGAAGACGATCCGGACCTTCGGTCGTATCTGTCATCCTTCATCGCGGACCTTCCCAGGTTTGTCAGTGGACATGAAACCTGCCTGGCCGACAAGAATCTCGACGAAATCCGACGACTCGCGCACCAGCTCAAAGGCGCTGGTGGAACCTTCGGCTTCAATCTCATCACCGAAGCCGCCCGGTGCGTCGAGACCAGCATTGAATCGGAGCCCGATTTGACCGCGGCAGTCACTCAACTCCTCGCGCTGATCCGGCGGGTTGAGGGATACGAGCCTGCAAAAGAAATGGCCGGCGCGGCCGCTTGAGGGCCCTGGCTGGCCCATCACAGTTGTCTTACCAGCGCCCCCGTTCTGATTCACAGCCTAATGGGCGATATAGGACTCGAACCCTCATCAGAAATGCCTGGAAAACAGGGGGTTACGGATAAGCGCGGCACGGAATCCGGCACAGTTGGCGGCGATTTGGGCTTCGCCGAGCCTATCGCGACCATAATGCAACTTCCCCTGTCCGATGCGGAAAAGGCCGAAGCTGTGCGACGACTTCTGCGCTGAGCGTGCCCGGGAAATTAGGCATGATTGGCAAAGGAAACAGACATCACATGGGCGAACCCTGCCCGAAGCGGGCTCGTGCGGGCATCTTGGCAATGGTGCGAGCGTGGAGGACCTTGTATGACTGCATTCGCCGGCAATCTTTTGTGCAGTTGGCGATTGGTACTCGGACTTCAGCCAATTGAGCAATGAGGAGGTGCAGGAGCTATTGGCTGAGGCACACAACCTTGTCTGTTGGGCGGCCGCCCCACCGTCAGATCGGGTCAATGCCCGGTGTTATCCTGAGTGACCTCAGCAGTTCACCTAGACCATTTTCGGGTTGGGCTCCAATAGCGATAGGTCGATGCAGAGGAGAGATTAGCACAAAAGACCACCGAGCCGCGGTCTTCTGGAGAAACGATATGCAACATCTAGCCAAAAATGAGGTCGCAAAGCGCATGCTCCGGCAAACGATCTGTCCGAACTGCAACCTGCGGCCGGCGGGCAGCGAAAGCCTGGCGTCAAGCGTCGCACGTTCGTGCGAAGGGGGCTGTTCAATTTTTCTGCACACTGATGCGCTGCGGCAGATTGCCGCGGCCGATCAAGGCCAGACCCTGGCGCGTTACGAGGCGGCAATTCGTGAGCGCGTTTGCAACCACCTCTGCTCACAGCCAGGGCATGGCGACTATTGCTGTAAAGCCCAGAACTTCACATGCCCGCTAAATCGTTTCATGGGCGAAGTGATTGCTGAACTTCAATCCATGCCGCAAGTGGAGTTGAATCGTGCGTCAGCGGGCTCGAATGAGAAATGAGGAAAGATCGCCACCATGAGGCTTTTCTCGGATTCCTGCATGAACCGAAATTTGAAGCCCGGCTCAGTATCGCCATAGCCGTATTCGGTGTCACCGCCATCGGGAGAATTGAGCACGAGGGGGAAGATGGCGTGGAACTGCACGTTCTCGATCACACCATAATTGACCTCGATCTCGGGAAGTGTTGCCGTGGTGCCGGCGGATTCGTGTTCAAGGCGCGACGCCAGATAAAACTCCCAATGGTGAAGCGGAACGGGTTCGGGATCATCGGTTATGAATGGCGGGCCGGCTTTCGCCTGGGGAGCATTCACTACTAAGTAACTATCTCAAAAGCCCGTTTTCAGGGTCGCGAACAGCCCGTTTTGGGCCTTTTGAGATAGCCTCTAAGCAGGCGCACGCGAAACACTAGCGCAGAGAGCGCAGGGCAATTCGCGATCGCACCATTACTTTCTTTACCCGAAGTCAGTCTTGTGTTGTTAGACCGTGGCGCGAACCGACTTACGGTGAACCACCGCCGCTTCGACCTCCGGAGCAATCGCTCCGGTAAGGTTGCCGATTTCGATACCGAGCAGAATAAACAGGTCGTCAACACTGACCAGGCCGATCACTCTTCGCTCATCATCCACGATGGGCAGCCTGCGAGACGCGTCTGCGCGCATGAGCCGCGTGGCGGTGAGGATGCCCTCCTTGTGACTGATGGTTGTGACCGGGAAGGTCATGATGCGACTCACCGGATCCCGGCGAGAAACCGATCTTGCCGCAACCGCCAGGGCGATATCCCGGTCGGTGACGATGCCGACGAGCGTCTGTTTATCGGTGATGACCACCGTGCCGACATGTCGCTTGGCCATCTTATCGGCGACCTCAGAGATCGCTTCCGATGGGGCCGCGGTTACAACGTCTTTGGTGAATAGTTCGCCCAGGTTCATGATGCTCTCCTAGTTGGTGAAGGAATTTTTTCTTTACAATTGTCGTCAGCGCGTCGCGCAGGAACCAGCCGCAGCCTCAGCGGGGTCCGACTTCATCCGCTCCAGGAGAGCGCTGACCATCGCCAGCCGTTTCCGAAGCTCATCGTGTACTTTCGGAGAATCGGTATGATGAATCTCCGGAGGCAGATTGCCTCGTTCGTGTTCGAGAAGTTCGCTGACCACTTCCCATTCCACCTCTGACAACTTGAGAGTCTTCGACATGACATCCACCTTCTGAAAAATGGCCATTTCTGGCCGAACTATTTGAAACCACTTCTCGATTGAGAACTTAGTTCTGCCTGGCAGGCCACACGGCCTTTACCAGGTGCTCCTGGATTGTTGCTTCATCCATATAGATCAGATCTTTTGTGATCGTCGCCGAAATCATGCGAGCCAGTGCGGGGCTCAGCTCCGCACGGAACAGACCCAGGAAGTGCGGCGGGGCCACAAGCACGAGGGAGTCAAACTTATTGTGCTGGGCCGCATCAAGCAGGTAGTCGTTCAGCACACGCGCGAATTCGATCGCCTCGAGTTCTTTGTGCGTGGTGTGAGGCTGCTTGGTCGAAGGCGCGGAATGAGTGCTCGATCGCCCCGAGCCGGACCTGTCGGTCACCAGCTCGGCTTCCATCGCGCGGCTTTGAGCGTGTGAAAACCGCTCGAGCTGATGCAGGGACTTTCCATTGTCGAAAGACATAAAGAGCCGGGCACCGCATGCGTCGGCCACGATTATCCATGTGTTCATGATCTGCTCCTTTTGTCTTTTCAGTTCCATCCCAACTCATGCTCATGATGCATGACATCAGAGCAGGCCGCATCGGAGCGGCGGCCTATTTTTCACTCAGAGAAATTCCTAGTGCTCGACTTTTTCGGGTCCGAATGTGCCTCTCAGGGAAAGACCTAGGGCCATTGGAGAATCGCCTAGGAAAGAAGTGGCCCGCGGCCCGATGGTCCACGAGCCGTTCAAGTCCGACAATTCAATTGAAGCCATGGCAGGACTGGTTGGACGTTGCGAGCCCCTGCAAAAGGAGAGACCAATGTTTCAGAGAATTCTGGTAGCGGTTGATGAGAGCGAGCAGGCGCAGTGGGCGATGGAGACTGCGATCAACATGACCGAGGTTCTAAAGGGGGAATTGACTCTGGTCCACGTGGTGAAAGCTCCGTCGGATCAGGTGAAGCACAATGAAAATCAGAAATCGCGGGAGCTGCTAACAAATTTCCAATCAATGGTACCCGCGACTGTAAAGACCGGAATCGATAGCCGCAGGGGCAACGTGGTGGCCGAAATTGTCGCCGCCGCGGAGGAGATCAACGCAGGCTTGATCGTGATGGGGACACACGGGCAAGAGCGGCTGACGCAGTTGTTGCTGGGAAGCACGACAGAAGGTGTGGCCCGTTGGGCGCCATGCCCCGTCCTTGCGGTGCGGCAACCATGGATCTCTGCCCCCAGTGCTCTCAATACGGCTTTGGGCCATCCCTTCCCACGCATTTTAGTTGCCGTAGATGCCAGCGAACCCGCCCTGGCAGCGCTTGCGGCTGGGCTTGAGATGGCGCATCGAGTCGGCGCGGTCGTGGCCGTTGTTCACGTCGCTGACACAGTTCATCCATGGCAGGGGGAAATGAGTGAAGTGGGTCTGGTTCCACTGAGCAAGATCAGGCGACAAGGACAACTGCTTCTCAACCGTATCCTGGCCGACCTGCCGGCGACAGAGAAGTGCGAGACGATCCTTCGTGATGGAGCGCCGGCCAGGGAAATTTTGGCCGCGGCTTTGGATTGGGAGGCGGATCTGATTGTGATTGGGTCGCAGGGGCACGGGCATTTTGAGCAATTTGTCCTTGGCAGTGTGGCAAACGCGGTGCTTCGCGGGGCTTTGTGCCCTGTCATGCTGGTGCGACCGGAGGCAGTGATTGCCCCGATAACGAATGTTCGCAAGAACTACACGCTTCTGGCCAGGCCATTCTGATCTAGAAACAATGGAGTTGATCATGTCATTCACCACAACGGGAGCGTGCGATGCGGGAATGAACCCAGTGCTGGCAGCGCTACGTACAGCCCAGCGACAAGAGGAGCAGGCGCAAGCAAGTTCAGTCGCCGAGCCTCCGGCTTTCATCACCATCAGTCGCCAGCCGGGCATCTCCACCGGAGTGTTCGCAGCTCACCTGGCGGAGCGCCTCAACGCCGTATCGGCCGGCTGGAAAGTCTGGGATCGGGAGTTGGTGGAAAAGGTTGCGGCTGAACACCACATCGCCGGCGAATTCGTCGCTGGTCTTGGCCAACCTGGGCGAACGTGGCTTGAGGATTTTGTTCGCGGGCTCTCGATCAGCGCCGGGCCGCCGGAGGAATTGGCGGTTTACCGTCGCGTCGCGACAACAATTCGAGCGTTGGCACAGGCCGGCAAAGCGATCCTGATCGGCCGAGGAGCGGTGCATATCACGGCCAATATGCCGGGTGGATTGCATGTCAGAGTCGTTGGCCCGTGGGGATATCGAGTATGGCGGCTGGCGGCGGAACTCGGGATCTCGCGCGAGGAGGCCGCAAAGCGAATCGAGGAGCTGGAGCACGAGCGCGAAGCTTTTTATCGCCGCTACTGGCAGCACCAGCCGCCCACGCCGGAGATGTTCAGCATCACCTTAAATGCAACGGCGGCTGATGAAGAGCATCTGGCCGAATGCGTGCTGCCTTTGGTGGAGGCTGCGACCGCGCGTTCTCGGACTACTCGCCCGGAAGAGACTGCCAGGAGTTGACGCACAGGAATGATCCGGGCGATGCCAACCAGCTTTTTATGCGAACACCGCCCAAAAGGAGATTGCCATGAAACTGACCACTCGCGAGAAATATTAGCTTCGCGCACTGATTGTGCTTTGCGCGATCCTGCCAATGAACTTGGCGCCATGCCGCCACTGGGACATCTCTACGGTCTGGACGTCTACGTAGATCTGCCCCTTTCTCATCGGGAGCAGATCGTCTTCAATGGCGGAACGCACGAAGAGGCGATCGCAATGCCGTACCGGGAGTTTGAGAAGCTCTCGCGAACGCAGATTGTCGAAATCGGTAAACCGTACAAGAAGAAGGCACCGATCAGCGGCGCGCTTCAGATTTAATTGAGGTGCCCTTCCGCGAATCGTTCCACAATCCAGCCCGCCGCAAAAGCGGTGCTTCCGGCCAACGCGCCCACCAGGAGCATCTCCAGGCCGTTCAAGAATGGTGATCGCCTGGTGATAATCGTTCGGCCAGCACCAACGATGAAGAGCAAGATCGCCGATACCAGCGTGGAAAACCAGAAAGCCGATCGGAGAGAAAGCCCGAAGAAGAATGGCAGTAGCGGGGCAAAGCCTGCGAGGGCAAATGAAACCCACGTCACCGTGGCGTGCTTCATCGCGTGAAGCGTCTCCGCGCGGGCATCGAACAAGTCCTTCATCTCCACCGCACGCTCGGACTTAATTCCCAGATAATTGCCTACCGCCATCGACAATCCATCTGCGGCCAGATTCGCAAAACCCAGCGCCAGCACAACCCACGGGCTCAGCCCAGCGCCGCGAACTCCAGCGGCCACCGCAAATGTAGTGACAATTCCATCGTTGGCTGCATAGACGATGTCCCTGACGTAGTGCTCACCGAGCGTTGTGGCCATTAATTCAGGTCCATTGGGAAACGGTTAGTTGGAGGAGCGCTGCGGGGGATTCGGCCTGAAAAACCGGAAAAGCTTGAGACATTTCTCTCACGCCTCCCGTTTGTGAATCTGTGCGCGGAGCCAAGTAGCCCACTCATCCAACTCATACCCCTTCCCGGCCGACAGCTCGAAGAGCTTCGCATCAGGATTGAGCCTGCGGATATCCGCGCGGAATGATTCCAGATCGAAACCTGTCAACGGAACGAGATCGAGTTTATTGAGAACCACCGCATCCGCCCACTCGACCACCTTCGGATTCCTGGCTGCCTTGTCCGCCCCTGCGGCCACGCTGAATACGGCCACTCGCTCTCCTTCCCCCAGATCGCATCCGCCGGGACCAGGAAGCAAGCCAAGGTTCTCGATAAAAACGACACCCAATGGCGAGAGATGGAGTTGTGACAAGCCGGCTTGGACATCGTGGGGCATCAGAGTGGCACCTGAGGATAGCTGAAGCTTGGCAATCTGGGCGGCGACGGCATTGAAGCGACCAATGTCCGGATTGAAAATCGAATTTGCCGCGATCACGCCAGCTTTCCATTCCGGAATCAGCCGCGCGATCGTCTGCACGATCAATGTGGTCTTCCCAGAACCTGGGCCACCCACCACATTCACGGACAGCACGCCAGCGCGGCGAAACGCATTCCGGTTCAAAGACGCGATCGTCGCGTTCTCTCCGACCCCAAGCCGCGATCCGCTGTTTCCTGAAACGTAACTTTTGGGCATATGCGTCTCCTTGGCCGGATTATTCTTTCCCCACCTGTTGCTGGAGCAGGAGGACACGTAGCTTTTCACGCTGCTGCTTGACTTCAAATTCGACTTCATATGCGGTATTCGGAAAGAACCATGTGCTGACCACAACCCCAACATCGCCGCGGAATAGTTCCAACTCTGGTATATCCTGCTCCAGCCGTACTCGATCGCTTGCCAGCACCTGTTGCATACCCTGCTCCTTCCTGCATCAAGTATCCGCATTCAGGGGGGCTGGGAATATCAGGCGATCGGCGGAAAGCTGTATCGGTGCCATTCCTAGAGGAATAGGTCAAACTTGTAGATGCGTCGAGTAGGCGCACCGACAGGAGTCGACAGTCAATCCAGCGCCAATCCAAAACCCCAGCAGCAGCTTTCTCGTCCACCGCGCTGGAGCACCGGCCGAGGCCCCATTTAGGAACGTATGAGAATTTGTCGTGGCTGAATATCTGGCCACTCCTGTCCTCATGCGGCGTTACAGTTACACCGGTCAATCAGGTCTCATGTTCAATCAGCTCCGTCGCGCCAGCCTGGCGACCACCGCCACCAGTTCTCCCGGCTCAACCGGCTTCGACACGTGCATGTCAAACCCCGCCAGCATCGCCCGCCGCCGGTCCTCCGAGCGGGCGAAAACGGTCAGCGCGATGGCCGGGGTCTGTCCACCCTTCTCAGGCGGCAAGGCGCGCACCGCCCGCATCAACGAGTAGCCGACCATCTCTGGCATCCCAATGGCGGTGATCAGTACGTCCGGTTGGAACACCGGCAGGCGCTGCAGACATTCGGCCGCGCTCGAACACGTCGCCACCGTCACGCCGCACTGCTCCAGCAGGTGTTTCACCAGGTTCAACGCATCCGCGTTGTCATCCACGATCATGACTCTGACCCCCTTCAGATCGGGCGATGAGGCAGGCTCGGCGTCCTTCGCGGTCGCTGGATGCTCGTGCCGATCTTCTCGATCACAAATGGGCAGCAGCACGATGAACGTCGCCCCCTTCCCCTCGCCCGCGCTCTTGGCAACCACCGATCCGCCATGCAACTCCACCAGGTTCTTGACGATCGACAGCCCCAGCCCCAGCCCCGAGTGGCTCCGGGTCGGGCATGAGTCGCACTGGCTGAAACGCTCGAAGACATGCGGAAGGAATTCCGGGCTGATCCCCTTCCCGGTATCGCTGACCGACAATTGTACGTTCGAGCTGGCCCGCTCCAGCACGATCTGCACTTTCCCGCCCCTAGGCGTGAACTTGATCGCGTTGGCCAGGAGATTCCATACCACCTGCTGCATTCGGTGCGGATCCCCGGTGATCGGCCCGCCAGTCGGGTCCACCACTACTTCCAGGCGCACACCCTTCGCTTTCGCGGCCAGTTGCACCGCCTCCACCGCGGCCGCAATCACCGCCGGCATCTCCACCCGCTGAACATCCAGCCGCAGCTTCCCCGATACGATCCGGCTCATGTCCAGCAGGTCGTTGATGAGCTGGGCTTGAACCAGTGCGTTGCGCCGGATGATGTCCAGTCCCTCGGCCATCTCGGCGTCGCTACTCTTGCCAGGCTTGAGAAGCTGTGACCACCCCAGGATCGCGTTCAGCGGCGTGCGGATCTCGTGCGATAAGTTGGCCAAAAACTCATCCTTCACCCTGCCGATGCGCTCCACTTCCGCCAGCCGATGTCGCCCCACTTCCAGCTCAGCAACATACGCGATCGACGTCTGCACATCGCTTCCGGACGACTGCTGCAATTCCTTCAGGATCGTCAGTTCGCTCGACAGCACCTCCACCTCATCAAGCAAATCTTCGCGTGTTTTGATTGCAACTGATTCCATAAATCACCATCCTTTGGTTCCAAACATTCACTTGGACCTCCTCCGGCTTCGACCGCTCGCTTTATTGAATATCTGCATCTACGCGGGATGGGACAATCAGGATACAGGCGGAAATCGGCATCGGTGCAAAACTTAGAGGCATAGGTGATTCTTGTAGATGGCGCGACGATGGCAGGCTAAGATGCCCTTTCACCTCGTCCTCAGCATGCGGGCAGAAGTGTGGGAGTTCCTATGGGCCAGCAATCCAGTGAGTTGCAGCGGGGGGTTGCAGCGCTCGCGCATGCGGCTCAGAAGGTCGAGCGGGAGTTGCTCTTTCAAAAATTCGCCCTCGATCAGCACGCCATTGTGGCCATCACCGACATCAAGGGGACGATCACCTACGCCAACGACAAGTTCTGCCAGATCAGCAAATACTCGCGCGATGAGCTGATCGGCCAGAATCACCGCATCCTCAACTCCGGCCACCACCCACCCGAATTCTTCAAGGAGATGTACAAGTCTATCTCCGGCGGCCAGGTCTGGCGCGCGGAAATCCGCAATCGCGCCAAGGATGGCAGC